>JAEWCT010000267.1 GCA_023390485.1 Pseudomonadota bacterium | reverse complement strand
GCTCGAAGGCGCGCTGGGTGAGCTTATCGGCGAGGAAGGACGGGGCATTCCAACCATCATCGAGATGGGAAACTATACGCGTCTCGATTGCGCAATTGGCACTGCCGGACTGATGCGTCAGGGGCTGGCCCAGGCTGTCCATCATGCGCGTTACCGGCGCGCCTTTCAAAAGCTACTGATCGACCAGGCCTTGATGGCGAACGTTCTTGCCGACCTCGCCATCGAATCCGAGGCGGCGACGGTTTTGGCCATGCGCCTCGCGCGCGCCTATG
Organism: Pseudomonadota bacterium; assembly: GCA_023390485.1. Classification (GTDB taxonomy): domain Bacteria; phylum Pseudomonadota; class Alphaproteobacteria; order Rhizobiales; family Hyphomicrobiaceae; genus Hyphomicrobium_B. The sequence goes on along the minus strand of JAEWCT010000267.1, from coordinate 4,979 downwards.
ATGAGGAGGACGAGGCTGCGCTGGCGTATCGGCGGGTCGTCACGCCAGCTGCGAAATTCTGGATTTGCAAACGCGGACCTGCGTTCGCGGCCGAGGCAATGGAGGTGCTCGGTGGCAATGGCTATGTCGAAGAGTTCAATCTGGCGCGCATTTACAGGGAAATGCCGCTGAATTCAATTTGGGAGGGTTCAGGCAACGTCATGTGCCTTGACGTTCTCCGGGCATTGGCGCGCGCGCCTCTAGCAATGGACATGCTGTTGGGCGAGATGCACGAGGCTTGTAATGCTGACGGGCGGCTCAGAGCTCACGTTCTGAAACTGCAAGAGAGATCCCGGCAACTCGACGAGGGTCAGGCGCGTTCGTTCGTGCGGGATCTCGTCGTCGGGCTGCAGGCTGCATTGTTGATCCGCCATTCAACGGCAGATGTGGCCGATGCGTTTTGCGCGTCGCGATTGTCAGGTGACGGCGGGGCTTTTGGGCTTCTTCCAGCGGGAACGAACGTGCGGGCGATCATCGATCGCGCCGCGCCAGCGGTGAATTGAGAGGCTTCGATCCCCGACGCCGGTCGGTCAGCCGGATTTGGGACCGGGAAGCGGCGAAGCTTTTTGAGGATCGGCGGCGGAGCCAGCTTCGCTCGCGACCTGAGGAAGTGCACTCGCCAACGCGGCGAGGATTGAATCCACCGGAATGCCGAGGGACCTGGCGATCTGCTGAACGTGTTCGTCGCCAAGCGCGGATTGGATCTGCTCAGGCGTGATCGGCAGATTGTTTTTGTTCTTGTCGAGCCACGAAGAGACCTGCGCGCCGAAACCCGCGTCTTGAAGTTTGCCGAGAATGGCCTGCAGGCCTTCGGTTCCGAGAACGCCCTTCACAAGATCCGGCAAGGCGCCTTGTTCGGCTTGACCGACAAGGTTTCCGACGACCCCCTTGAGTGTATCGCTCCAGCTCATGTTCTGCCCTTTCTCCATTTCAGGTTCGCTATCGGCCGCGTTGCCGGTGCGGGCGTCACCCACGTTGCACAAACTTTTGCCAGCCAATGTCCAGCGTTCGTACGAGCCAGGGTGAAGGGATAGTAGGCTTCTGCGACAACGCCGTAAATGCAGGCATGAATAGACGAAAGGACTAACCGCATAGGTGGGTTACCCTTTGACCGATTCAGACTATCGCCACATCATGATCAAAGTTCACGGCTAACAGGCGCTTATGATCATTCGAAAAATTTGTTTCATCCGCGATCGCGGCGTCGCGTACGCGATCATTGCCAGTTTTGCCGTGCTGTTCGGCGCCGCTTCCGGCGTTCGGGCTGAGGATTGTGTGGACGTGCAGTCGAATACGTCCGAGCCCGATTTCATGGACTGCGAGCAAGGCATCGAGTTTGACTTGGACGCGGCGCTTGTGGAACAGACGATGCCGTCCGCATCGGCAGCTACGGATGGCCTGCCGTGGATCGCGATGAGCAAAGGCACGGTGCCTTCGAAGTTCAATGTCAACGACGGCAGCATGTCGGTTCGCACGAGCCTCGGTACATTGCGCGATTACAACTTGCGCACCGTGTCCGTTCAGCAGTCGGACTATGCCGCGGATCCCTACACGCTGAAGCTGCCGAAAGCTGCGGCAGCTCCCAATGCTCCGGTGGATGTCTGGAGCAACATCGATCTCAGCGGGTTGAACGACGCTTCCAGTCAATCGAGCCGCGTCGGCTTCGGAGCGGATTACAAGATCAGCAGGAAAGCGAGCGTCGGGCTCGTCCTCGATAGGGGCGATGCGCGGTCGTCAGCGACAGCCGGTCTCGCACAGGATCAGAAAGCTGCGGCATACGTCACGCTGCAGGCTGCGCCGATGTTCAGTATCGACGCGCGCACCGAATGGGAAGCGACCGGCGGCTCGGCGTCGACCACCGGCACCGCCGAAAAGAGCGCGTTCATTCTCGCGCCGAAGGTCAATCATTCGTTCTCGCTCGATGGCGGCTCGACGCTCGAGCCGTTCGTCACCTACAAGCGGGCGTTCGACTTGTCGACGAACCACAAGGAAATGACGGATTCGTCCTTCGACACCACGTCCGCAGGGGCCGGTGTCACCTACACCAAGCCCGATGCTTACTCGCTGAGCGTGACGGCCGATGTCGACAATCTCGGTGCATCGACAGAGCCGCAAAGCTTGAGCAGCAAATTTCAGCTGAGCGTGCCGATCAGGTGAGAGTGGCGCCGATCATTACAGCGGCGCCTTGAAAACGAAAAACGCCCCGAGCGCGATAAATGCGAAGCCGACGGCCTGATTGAGGGTGAGCGGTTCACCAAGGTACGTCGCGGAAAAGATCGCGAAGACCGATAGCGTGATGACTTCCTGCATCGTCTTCAATTCGGCCGGCGAATAGACCGCGACGCCGTAGCGATTTGCCGGGACCGCCAAGCAATATTCGAAAAAGGCGATTCCCCAACTGACGATCACGACGAGCCATAGCGGCTTGTTGGTGAATTTGAGATGGCCGTACCAGGCGAAAGTCATGAAGACGTTCGACATCGTCAGGAGGACGAGGGGCAACAATGCTTGTGGGATCATATGGCTTCAGGGTCCGAGCTGATTGCGTTCGACGATAACGCCGTCCCCATAAACCTTGTCACAGCAGCCAAAAGCAAGAGCGGAACCGGAAATCAACGGCATGCGTTCAGGAAGCAGTTCAAACTGGCGAGGCTCGGATGCCGGACAACATCAGAGAAGCGGTGCCGAAGGCATTAAAGACCCTTTGGGAACTTGAGAACGAATTGCGCGGGGCTGCGCAGAACGGCGTCATTCTCCGGCGCGAAGCTGCCAAGCGACATCTGGCTGAGGCGCGCCAACGTCTCGATGAATTGCTGAGCCTGGTCCGGCCGCACGATGGCGCAGATGAGTCCGTTTCCGCGGGGCCGGCCGATGACGGTATTCCGCCGCCGATCCAACATTGAGGAGAGCATCATGACACGCGACATCATTCTTTGGCTGGCAGGCGTTCCGCTGATCGTGATCATCGGACTGCATCTGTTCGGCTTCTTGCATTAGACGCAAACCCAGAGCTCAAGCTCTGGGTTTTCTTTGGTCACGCGATGCCGGATCAGCTGGGATCGTCCGCATCTTCCTTTTTCGACAGCATCACCGCGACATGGCGGTTCAATGCATCGGCTGCGAGCGTCGGCACGAGCGCCGGTCCGATTGGACCTTGAGCGGCATTGTAGGCCGTCCGCATCTCGCCATCCTTGCCCCAAACCACGAGCGCATATCCGGTAAGGTTGTCGCCCAGCCCGGCGACGGCGTCGGTGCATTTTTGCAATAAATCTTCGCGAAGAAGCTCGGCCTCTCTTTCTGATCGGGCTGCCTTTTCAGTCGCGAGTTTTACGAGGTTGGACATGGTTCTAGCCAATTTAAGGACGTCGAGTTTGGTAACGCGCGGGAAGGGTTCTGAGTTCACCGCCGCGGTTCCGCATCCCTGCCGGGGCTTGACTGTCGCAATGGGATAGGCATCCTCTGAGGTGCCGCGAAACGGAGGCGCCGGGATTTCCCGGTTTGATTGTGAAGGTGTCGGCCGGACGACATCGCAACAATCGAGGTCGTCATGATTTCCGGCGTTACAACCGGCGTCCATGCGCAATACAATTGCGGTGCGCTGTCGCCCGCTTCCATCGCTTCCGAACAGACCTACTCGCGTGCGCACACGTTCTTGCGGGCGCCGCACGTCGACCGCGCGAGAACCGGCGATTTCGCAGTTCTCGGCGTGCCCCTCGACATCGCGACGTCGAACCGGCCGGGGGCGCGGCTCGGGCCCGATGCGGTGAGGTCGGCTTCGGCGCAACTCGCGGAGCTCAAATCCTATCCCGGAGGTTTCGACCCGTTTGCGCATGTGCGGATCGTCGATCTTGGCGATACTCTGCTCGACTTCGGTTTTCCGCACACAATTCCGGCAGCGATCGAAGAGGCCGCGTTCAATGTCGTTTCCGCCGGGGCGTTCCTATGCGCGCTCGGCGGCGATCATTTCATCAGCTATCCGCTGCTCAAAGCGCACGCGCGAAAGTATGGCCAGCTGGCTCTCATCCATTTCGATGCGCATCCCGATACGTGGACGCCGCGCACCGGGCCCAGCGGCGCCGTCGAGATCAACCACGGCACGATGTTCGCGCAGGCCATTCGCGATGGGCTGATCGATCCGAGCCGGTCATCGCAGATCGGCATCCGGACGTGGGTCGATGATCCGATGGGCATGAACATTTTCGACAGCATGACTGTCGCCGAGAAGGGCCCGGAGCAGATCGTCGCCATGGTGAGGGCGCTTGCAGGCGATGCACCGTGCTACCTGACGGTCGATATCGATTGTCTCGATCCGGCCTTTGCGCCGGGGACCGGTACGCCGGTGATGGGTGGACTGACGCCGCGCGAGCTGCTGGCGATGCTGCGTGGTCTCGACGGCCTTCGGATCGTCGGCTGCGATGTCGTCGAAGTGGCGCCTGCTTATGATCAGGCGGGTATCACAGCTCTTGCGGCCGCGACGGTCGTTTATGAGGAGGCCTGCCGGTTCGCGCGGATGAAGGGTGCGCGGCCGATTTCCTATCCGGTGCCGGGTAAGCCGCTCGCCACGAATGTCGCGCAGTAGCCGCAACCTTTGCTGGGTTCAACGTCCAGTTCCGCGCGGAACAGCGGGAAGCATCCGGGTCACGCTATCTCTTTCGGCCACAACTGCCCGAGACGGGCTTGCATCGCCAGAAGAGATGGAGACCTGCAATGACCAGATTTGTTGAGATCCACCGGAATGCTTCCCGCACCATTTTCGCTCCGGCCCTCGTTCTCGCCGGCGTCACGCTGATGGCGGGCAACGCTTCAGCAGTCAGCCTGCGCGTGCAGATGGCATGTGCGAGCGACTACTATGCGCACTGCAGCGCCTACAGCCCGACCAGCCGAGAGGTGCGGTCTTGCATGCGGTCCGTCGGCGTCGGTCTCTCGAAAGGCTGCGTCGA
>JAEWCT010000259.1 GCA_023390485.1 Pseudomonadota bacterium | reverse complement strand
CTCGGAGATTTGTATAATAGACAGACGATGCACACCGTCCCTGCCCTGCTCAAGAAGATGACGGCGTGGGAGGATTATGACTCGTCCGCTCGCTCGCTGAAGAGCGCGATCAAAAAGCTCGTCGGATCTTAACGGCGTGTCGGCGAGGACTCACAATTCGCGAGGCGCGTCGAAGCACGCAACAACATCCGCAATCGAAAGACGCCGCCCGGCCGTTCGCCCAATGAAGATAGCAGGCGCGGTGAAGGCGCCGATGCCGGATTTCATCGCGCCGTGTCTCGCGACGCTGGTTGCGAAGCCGCCCATAGGCGGGGACTGGGTGCATGAAATCAAGTTCGACGGCTATCGCATTCAAGCCCACATCGCGAAAGGGTCCGTTCGGCTTTTGACACGCAACGGCCTCGACTGGACGGAACGCTTCGGCAAACTCCCGGAGCTTCTGGCCGAATTTCATAGCGGCACGGCGATCATCGACGGAGAGCTTGTCGCCGACGATGCGGAAGGACATTCGAGCTTTTCGGCTTTGGCCGATGCCCTCAAAAGCGGAAACAGCGAAAAGTTCGTTCTTCATTGCTTCGATCTTCTGTATCTCGACGGCGTGAGTCTTCTCGAAGCCAAGCTCGGCGAGCGCAAGGCGGCGCTGAAGGCGTTGTTCACCGGCACCGCAAAGGACGCGCAGATCCGCTACAGCGAGCACCTTGCCGCCGACGGCGCGCGCATGCTTTCCGAAGTGTGCAAGCTCGGTCTCGAAGGCATCATCTCAAAGCGCATCGACCGCCCCTATCGCTCCGGCCGTCACGACGACTGGCTCAAATCAAAGTGCATACAGGTCGATGAGTTCGTCATCATCGGGTATCTGAAAGGAAAATCGGCGCCGAATGCAATCGGTGCGCTCGTCGTCGGCTATTACGACAGGAAACGTCTCGTCTATGCCGGGCGCGTCGGCACCGGATATACGACCAAGACGGCGCTCAGCCTGATGCGCACCTTGAAGCCAATGCGTATCGAAACACCGGCCTTTGCTTCCGCGCTAACAAACCTGCAGCGCAGAGATGTGACGTGGGTCGAGCCCACGCTCGTTGCTCAAGTCGAATATCGCGCCTGGACATCCGATGGACTCTTGCGCCACGCGGCCTTCAAGGGACTGCGTGAGGATAAGCCGGCGGCGGACGTTCGCCGTCCTGTCACAAAGACCATCAGCGAATGAAGATCGAATGGCTCAAAACGGCAGAAATAATTGCTGCGTGAAATGTGGAAGCATCATCATCCACATCCAAAGCGCGAATACGGGGTGCATGGAAACCTCCTGAAATTGCCAAACGCAACCAGGCAACAACGCTTCCTGCGCTCACATTTCGTGAGAGGATTCGCGGCGTTCATGCACGTCCACCAATATGAGCGGCGAGTGAACTTCGCGATGCGATAAGACTAGCACGAGTCTCGCGCCGCGAGGCGCATTATCCGCGCGCTTTCGATTTTCGCTTCGGCGACTTCGCAGGGGCGCGCTTCACGGGCTCGCGCTTTTGACGCGATGCCGCCGTCTTGGTTTTTGCCGGTGAAGACTTTGCGGACGATCCCTTTCCCGTGGAGCGGCGCAACGCTTCCATGAAATCGATCACCGTTCCGCCTGACGGCTGCTCGTCACCACCTGCGACTTCCGTCGAGAGGCCGCCCGCCACCTTTTCCTTCACAAGGCTGCGCAGCGCCTCGGCATAATGGTTCTTGAAATCTGCGGGATTGAACTTCCGCGTGCGTTCCTCGATGAGCTGCTTCGCCATGTCGACGAGTTCGGGGCGAAGCTTCTCATTGCCGATGCCATCGAAGACCTCGTCGGCATCGCGCACCTCACTGGAGTAACGAAGCGTTTCAATCATCAGCCCATCGCCGCTCGGCTTCATCGCGATCAGGTTTTCGCGGCCTCGGATCGTCAGCTGACCGACGCCATATTTCTTCGTTGCACGCAGCGCGTCGCGGATGATGCGGTATCCTTCCTCGGCAACGTCGCCGTCGGGAAGGACGTAATATGGATTGGCGAAATAAAGAGGATCGATCGAGCAGGCCTCGACGAATTCGGTCAGCTCAACGGTGTGGCGCGTCGTGAGCTTCAGTTTGTCCAGTTCTTCCGGCTCGAGGAGCACATAGTTGCCGTCCTCAAGCTCGTAGCCTTGGACAATGTCCGACTGGGGAACGACCTTCCCGGACTCGCCTGCGACTTTCTGATAGCGAATGCGCTGCTTGGATTTCTTGTCGACCTGATGCAGCGCGATCTTGTCTTCAGATGCGGTCGCGCTGACCAATCGGATGGGAATGGTAACGAGCGCCAGGCGCAGGTGCCCTTTCCAGAAGGACCGCGCAGTTGCCATCGCTAGACTCCTCGGGAACGCAATACTCAATATAGATTAGCACGAAGGGCTTTCGGCGCTAAGGGTTCCGGCGGAACGCGTGGCGACCAGCGAAGTTCCCGCAGCCACGATGCCAATGCACGGCCGTGGGCAACGTCAGTTACCGGAGCCCATCACAACCCAATCGTAGCGATGCTTCAGGTGCCGGCGATGGTCTTCGGCTGCTTCCCGCGTTGCGAAGGTCAAAGCCAAGCCGCGATCGTTCGTTCTGGTATCGTTCTCGGCCAGATAAATATCCTGGAGAGCAGCATAAACCACATCGGGTTTCCGCTCGACCAGCAGCCATCGCATCGCGCATCTCCGAGCCGGGAAGGTAAGCTTAATCCGGCGTTCATCGTAGAGCACAACGCGCGCGGATTCGACAATGATCCGGCGCCGGTCGCGGCCAGAAAAATTTTAGCGCTGGCTGGTTTGGTAGTTCGGATTGACCCAAACGGGCACTTGTTCAGGCGGTAGCGGCGCCCGTCCGCGAATGGCGTCGGCGAGCTTCTCGGCCATCATGATCGTCGGAACATTGAGATTGCCGCTGACGACATCGGGCATGATCGAGGCATCGACGACGCGCAAGCCCTCGACCTCGTGAACGCGTCCCTGGCCGTCGACGACCGCCATTTCGTCCGTTCCCATGCGGCATGAGCAGGATGGATGGTAGGCGCTTTCGGCCTTGGCGCGAATAAATGCATCGATCTCGGCATCGCTGGTGCTTGCCGGCCCGGGGGCGAGTTCATCGCCGCGATAGCGGTCGAAGGCCTGCTGAGAAAATATCTCGCGGGTCAACCGGATGCCGGCGCGCATCTCTTTGCGATCCTGCTCGGTCTGCATGTAGTTGAAGAGCACGCGCGGATATTCACGCGGATCGGCGGACTTGAGTTTGACGTATCCGGTGCTCGTCGGGCGCATCGGGCCGATGTGCGCCTGAAATCCGTGGCCCTTCGCGGCGGACGAGCCGTCGTAGCTGATGGCCATCGGAAAGAAGTGATATTGCAGGTCGGGGTGGAGAACGCCCGCGTCGCTGCGGATGAAGCCACCCGATTCAAAATGATTGGTCGCGCCGAGGCCCTTGCCTGTCAGTATCCACTCGATGCCGATCTTCAATTTCGCCAGCGGATTGTTGGCGCTGTAAATCGAAACCGGCTCATTGCATTCGTACTGCACGTAGGCTTCGATGTGGTCTTGCAAGTTTTCGCCGACGCCGGGTAAGTGCTGCACGACCGGTATGCCGAGCTGTTTCAATTCGTCGGCGTTGCCGATTCCGGACAGCATGAGAATCTGCGGTGAATTGATGGCGCCGCCGCTGACGATCACTTCACGCGTGGCGCGCGCCGATTGCAGGCGGCCGCCGCGGCTAAATTCGACGCCGACGGCACGTTTGCCTTCGAACAGGACGCGCGTCACCAGCGACTTCGCCTTGACCACAACGCCGCCGCGTTTTTCAGCCGGGCGAAGATGGGCCTTTGCGGCGCTCCATCGCCGTCCCTTGTAGACGGTCATATCCATCCGGCCGAGGCCTTCCTGCTGCTCGCCGTTCATATCTTGAGTGACCGGATAGCCTGCCTGGCGCCCCGCTTCGATGAAGGTGTCGTAGAGCGGATTGGTGCAGGGCGCGGTCGTTACATAGAGCGGACCGGAACTGCCACGATAGGCATCACCGCCCTTGAGCCGCGTCTCGGATTTTTTGAAATACGGGAGGCAATGGAAATAGCTCCAGTTCTCGAGGCCCTGACGCCGGGCCCAGGCGTCATAGTCGAAGGCATGGCCACGAATGTAGATCATGCCGTTGATCGACGAAGAGCCGCCGACGACGCGGCCGCGCGGACAATACATTTTGCGGTTATTGAGAAACGGCTCGGGCTCCGACTCGTACCACCAGTTGTATTTGGTCCCTGCCAGCGGATAGGCGAACGCGGACGGCATATGAATGAAGATGCTGTAGTCCTGTGGCCCGGCCTCCAGGACCAGCACGCGCGTGCCCTCATCTTCCGTCAGGCGATTGGCGAGCACGCATCCGGCCGATCCCGCACCAACGATGATATAGTCATACTCTTCCGCAGCGCTCATCTCTGGACAGATCCCGGTCTTTGCAGCGAAGCCCAATGTTCATTTCATTCGTAGGGGCATTGGACGTCGCCAAGTTCAACGT
>JAEWCT010000251.1 GCA_023390485.1 Pseudomonadota bacterium | reverse complement strand
CAACGACTTCGGATCGACGGGTGTCTGGACGCGCATCAACTGCCTCAACTCGCCCTGGGTGCTCGACGACGTCACCGAGATCGTCGCCAACGTCGGCAACGAGCTCGATGTCATCATGCTGCCGAAGGTCGAAGGCCCGTGGGACATCCACTATCTCGATCAGCTGCTGGCTCAACTCGAAGCCAAGCACGGCGTCAAGAAGCCCATTCTGATCCACGCCATTTTGGAAACCGCCGAAGGCGTCAACAATGTCGAGGCAATTGCAGCCGCTTCTCCGCGCATGCACGGCATGAGCCTCGGACCGGCCGACCTCGCCGCCTCCAGAGGCATGAAGACGACGCGCGTCGGCGGCGGTCACCCCGATTATGGCGTCCTCGCCGATGCACAGAAGGATAACGCTGCTGCGGCGCGCGCCTTCTATCAGCAGGATCTCTGGCATTACACCGTCGGCAAGATGGTCGACGCCTGCCTTGCTTACGGTTTGAAGCCCTTCTACGGCCCGTTCGGCGACTTCTCGGACCTGGCCGCCTGCGAGGCCCAGTTCCGCAATGCCTTCCTCCAGGGATGTCTTGGCGCCTGGTCGCTGCATCCGACGCAGATCGACATCGCCAAGCGCGTGTTCTCGCCGGATCCGGCTGAGGTCAAATTCGCGAAGCGCATTCTTGACGCCATGCCGGACGGCACCGGCGCCGTCATGCTCGACGGCAAGATGCAGGACGACGCAACCTGGAAGCAGGCCAAGGTCATCGTCGATCTTGCGAAGATCGTCGCCTCGAAGGATGCCGAGCGTGCGGCCCTCTACGGCGAACTCTGATCGCCGCCGGGCTTGTACCTCCGATTGGGCTGACACACATTAACGCCATGAACGACATCAAGCACGCCAAGTTCGCGATTGGCCAGGTTGTACGGCACCGGCTTTATCCATTTCGCGGACTGATCTTCGACATCGACCCGGAATTCGCGAATACCGAGGAATGGTGGCTGTCCATTCCCGAAGAGATCAGGCCGCGGAAAGATCAGCCCTATTACCATCTCTACGCAGAAAATGCGGAGACGACGTATGTCGCCTATGTCTCGGAGCAAAACCTGCTTGCGGACGAAACGGCCGCGCCGCTTCGCCATCCCGATATACGCGAGCGCTTTTTGAAAGATGCGAACGGCGGTTACCGGCTGCGTCCCGGCACAGCCAACTGATCCCACGCCGAATGAAAAGAGCCCCGGATTTCGCAATCCGAGGCTCTTCAAAACTTGAAACCAGAAGGTGTTACTGCTTCGGCTTGGCGGGTGCCGCTGCCGGTGCCTTCGTCGAACCCGTCGTGGTCGGAGGCGCGCCGGGCGCATCGAGCGGCAGGTTTTTCAGCTGGTCTTCCTTCCACTTCTCCGCCATCTGCTGCTGGCGCTGACGGATCTGCTGCATCAGCGCGCTGCGAGCCTCGGCATACTTCTTGTTGTCGACCGGCGGTCCGGCGGCGGCTTCATTGTAGCCGTCGAGAGGAACCGGGAAGCCGATCGGCTGGGCCGCAGCGTTCATGGCAAGCACCATGAGACCGCCACCCTTCGACATCTGGTCGAGAATATCCGGTGTGGCTTCCGTTTCAGCCGTGCACCCGGCCGGATGGCAAAGCGCATACTTGAGTTCGATGGGCTTCAGCGCCTTCTCATCGATCTTCTCGTTTTTGGAAGCAGCGGCCCACTGCTCCTTCGTGTAGATCGCGGCGCGCACACCCGGAGGGATCGCCATCCCGAGCGGAACCATGATCATCAGAGATTTCTTGTCGGAACCTTCGACTTCGCGAATGGCGGCCGAAACCAGAACCATTCCGGTATTGCCATCGAGCCGCTCATGGTGCGTGAGGCAGAGCGACTTCTCTTCCTTCACTTCCTTGCCATCCGGCCCCTTTTTTTCGATTGGGGCCTTCTCGCAAAGCTTCACCCAGGCGCTCTTGGGTGCAGCAGCCGCCGCATTCGCCGCTGGGGCTCCCGCCGCCGCTGGAGCAGCAGCAGCTGGCGCCGTTTTCTTCGGTGCCGCCGCCTTCGGCGCATCTTGTGCCCAGGCAGGAACAGCGGCCATGACTGCCGCGACCGCCACGGCCGATACGAGGGCCTTGCCGCCCCCGCGCAATAGTGCGTTTGCCATCAACGTAAAAATCCTCGCTTTGTTCGTTGTGCCGGCCTTACCGGCCCCTACCCCTCAAGTCTCTGTGCGTCAAAAGCTCGCCACCAAGCCTGCGCAGACCCGGCACACACAGCCGATCCGGCGCCGAGTAAGGCTCGGATTACGGCAATCGCGTGGCCGCGGCAAAGGCCAATTGGGGGCCACACCTCAGCGCTCACCATCGTTGCCCGTCGGCCACTGCGACAAGCTGGACAGCGCCCGCATGCTCCTCGTAGAAGAGCCTGAGTAGGGCGGCCGAATGGCGCCACACTGCCGGGATTATCGCGTGTTAACAACACGGTGAAAGCATTTTAGGTACCGGCAATGTCATTCGGGAAATTTTTCCTCGGCTTATTGTTAGCAGCGACGACGAGCCTTCCGGCAGCAGCCGATCCACAGCACGCGATCGCTCTTCATGGCAGTCCGCAGTTGGCAGACGGCTTCACGGCGTTCCCCTATGTAAACCGCGATGCGCCGAAAGGCGGTAAGCTCACTCTCGGCGTTCCCGGTTCCTACGAGAGTGTCAATCCGCTCATCGTTCAAGGGACGCCCGTGTCGGGCATCAGCGATTTCGTCATAGAGCCGCTGATGGCGCGCAGTCGGGACGAGCCGTTCACACTTTACGGTCTCTTGGCCGATACGATCGACGTCGCCGACGACCGAAAATCCGTGATGTTCACGATCAATCCCTTGGCCCGCTTTTCCGACCGCCAGCCGGTCACCCAGGACGATGTGATCAAATCGTTCGAGCTCCTGAAGGAGAAAGGCCGCCCCAATCATCGAACCTATTTCGCCAAGGTCACGAAAGCGGAAAAAGTAGGTGAGCGCGGCGTACGTTTTACGTTCCAGGACGCAACCGACCGGGAACTGCCGCTGATCCTCGGCCTGATGCCGGTCTTCGCGGCCCGCACGATGACGCCCGAGCAGTTCGAAACCGGAGGCATGAAGCCGCTTCTCGGATCGGGGCCCTATACCGTTTCCAACATCGATGCGGGCCGCTCGATCAGTTATCGGCGCGATCCGGACTACTGGGGCAAAGACCTGCCCGTAAATCGCGGACGCTACAATTTCGATGAGATCCGCTTCGACTATTTCCGCGACGCGTCCGTGATGTTCGAAACCTTCAAGTCGGGCAACATCGACCTGAGGCTCGAAGAGGATCCGGGCCGTTGGGCAGGCGGATACGACATTCCCGCCGTCCATGACGGCCGCCTGATCAAAGCCGAGTTCGATATCGGTCTTCCCGCCGGAATGACGGCGCTGGTCTTCAATACGCGCCGTCCCATCTTTTCCGATCCGCGCGTGCGCCGCGCCTTGATGACGCTTTTCGATTTCGAATGGGTCAATCGCACCCTCTACAATGGGCTCTTCAAGCGCACCGAAAGCTACTTCGAACGCTCATACCTTGCTTCCACAGGACGCCCGGCCGATGCCCGCGAGCGCGCCCTGCTCGCGCCGTTCCCCGAAGCCGTGCGCCCCGAATTCATGGAGGGCACCTACCGCTTCCCGGTGAGCGACGGCAGCGGCCAAAACCGCCCCAACCAGAAGGCGGCGTTTGCACTGCTGACCGAAGCGGGCCTCGTTCTCAAGGACGGCCGTTTGATCGATACCAAGACAGGTCAACAACTCGCCTTCGAAATTCTCGCCAACAGCAATGCCCAGGAAGCCCTGCTTCTGAGCTATGCCCGCAGCCTCGCGCCGCTCGGCATCTCCGCGCGGGTACGCGTCGTAGACAGCGCTCAATATCAGCAGCGTCTGTCGAGCTTCGACTACGACATGATCCAGAACACTTGGCCATCGTCGCTGTCGCCCGGCAACGAACAACTGTTCCGATGGTCGGCCAAGACCGCGGACGCCAAAGGATCGTATAATTTCGCGGGCGTCCGCAATCCCGCGGCCGACGCCATGATCGAAAGCATGCTGGCGGCCGAAAGCGAAGCCGATTTCGTATCGTCCGTGCACGCGCTCGATCGCGTGCTTTTGTCGGGCGACTATGTCGTTCCGCTCTTCTTTGCGCCCCGCCAATGGGTCGCCTACTGGGCGAGGCTGCAGCATCCCGATAAAACGCCGCTGTTCGGTTATGCGGTGGACACGTGGTGGACGGAAAACAAA
>JAEWCT010000248.1 GCA_023390485.1 Pseudomonadota bacterium | reverse complement strand
GCGTTCATCATCACGAACATCGTCGCGAGCCCGCGATTTTCTTCACCGACGAGATAGCCCGTCGCGCCGCCGTTCTCGCCGAACTTCATTACGCACGTCGGGCTCGCCACGATGCCGAGCTTATGCTCCACACCGGCGCAAATGACGTCGTTCCGGTCGCCAAGCGAGCCGTTGCCGTTCACCAGATATTTCGGCACCAGAAAAAGCGAGATTCCGCGCGTTCCGGGCGGGGCATCGGGCAAACGCGCGAGAACAAGGTGAATGATGTTCTCCGCCATGTCGTGCTCGCCATAGGTGATGAAAATCTTCGTACCGGTGATGCGATACGTTCCATCTCCCTGAGGTTCGGCGCGCGTCGATAGGGGGCCGAGGTCGGAGCCAGCGTGAGGTTCCGTCAAGTTCATCGTGCCGGTCCACGCACCGGCTATCATCTTCGGCAGGAATTTCGCCTTGAGCTCCTCGCTGCCGCCCGCCTCGATGGCGTGAATTGCGCCCTGCGTCAGGAGCGGACAAAGCCCAAATGACACGTTCGCGGCGTTCCAGATCTCGCCCACGGGGGTCGCCACAATTTCGGGAAGGCCTTGCCCGCCATACGTCTCCGAGCACGGAAGCGCACTCCATCCACCTTCCACGAACTGCCGGTAGGCGGCGCCGAAGCCCGGCGGGGTCATCACTTTTCCGTCAGACAATTTCGAGCCGATACGGTCGCCGACCGCGTTCAAAGGTGCTAGGACCTCGGCGCCGAACTTTCCCGCTTCTTCGATGACGGCCACGACTGTGTCGGCGTCGAGTCCAGGATAGAGCCCGCTCGTGTCCATGTCGCCGAGAGCTGCAACGGTCTTAAGTGAAAAGACGATGTCGTCTACTGGAGCCTGGTAAGTCATGGATCGTCTCTCAATGCCGCTCGGGTTCTGCTTCCGAACACTATGCCGAACGAGGGCGAGCGCAAACCGGGTGAAAAATTGAAGCAAGGCAGAATTGCTCCCGCCAACGCCGAGTGGATCGCCGAAGCGGGACAAATGATCAGGTCGGGTGCGCTCGTCGCATTTCCGACGGAGACAGTCTACGGGCTTGGTGCGGACGCGACAAACGGCGAAGCCGTCGCGCGCGTGTTCGAGGCCAAGGGCCGGCCGGCGTTCAATCCCCTCATCGTGCATGTCCTCGGGTTGGAGCAGGCACTGATCATCGGCGAGTTCTCGCCCTTGGCGCGGCGACTTACGGAAGCCTTCTGGCCGGGTCCGCTAACGCTCGTCGTGCCGCGGACCGCCAATTCGGATGTCAGCGATCTGGTTTCGGCTGGACTACCGACGGTCGCCCTTCGTTCACCGGATCATCCCGTTGCCCGCGCCTTGCTGGCCGAGGCCCAGCGCCCGCTTGCGGCGCCCTCCGCCAACCGGTCCGGCCATGTCAGCGCGACCCATGCCGAGCACGTCGCGGCGGACCTTGGCGACAAGACAGCGTTGATCCTGGATGCAGGACCGACGTCTCACGGATTGGAATCGGCCGTCGTCAGCCTTGTAGGTGAAACACCCGTTCTGCTGCGGCCGGGCGCCGTGACGGTTGAAGCGATCGAAGAGGCTTTGGGCGGGCGTCTCGCGCGCGAAACCGAGGCGAGCAACGGCAAACCAGCTTCACCCGGTCAGCTTCTGAGCCATTACGCGCCGCGGGCCGGCTTAAGGCTCAACGCCTACGAATGGGGGCCGGACGAGGCCGTCCTGGCGTTCGGAAGCGTTGCCGAGAAACCGGCACGAGTTTTCATCAATCTCAGCCCGTCGGGCGATCTCGTCGAGGCCGCTGCAAACCTCTTCGCGGCGCTGCGGATGCTCGACGCCTCCGGCGCTCCGACGATAGCCGTAACGCCGATCCCGAAGCAGGGATTGGGTGAAGCGATCAACGACAGGCTGAAGCGGGCAGCGGCGCCGCGCGACTAGCCGCGTCGCCTACAGAGCGCTCGTTACGAGGATGATCTTGTTGACGAGCGGGGCCAGCACCGGGCTTTGCATGACGAAGCCGTCGAAACTGTCGCGCAGGGCTTCAAGCGACTTCATCGAGGGCGTCACCGCATAAATCGCAGCGTAGAGTAGTGCTGTCGTCACGCCGTTGACGATCAAGTACCGCCGCAACATGTCTGCCCCCGACGCCATTCACACTTTCTTAAGGAAAGCACGGGCGCGGCGGTGATCTCAAGGTTTTTCGACAGGCTTTGGTAAACGGCCGATCAGGCCGCGGGCAGCGGGTCTGTGGATTTATAAATCGGGCTCAAGATTAAACGCCGGCCTCCTTGAGGCGGCGCTCTTCGGCTTCGATCGTCGCCTTGCTGGACGGCCAACTGGCGCCCATCCAGTCATCGGTTCCGAACAACCAATACAGGAAGCGATGCCGGCGGTGATACCGCTCGATGATGAAGCGGTTCGTCGCTTCCATATGATTGTTCAGCGCTGCGATCGTTTCCGCGGGTAGCGCGGTGTCCCGATCGATGGTTTCGAGACGGTTCAAAATATTGGCGACGTCGGTTGCCGATTCCGTTCGCCATTGATCCATGGAGCCGGCGAGCGTGTGCTGGTTCTCGTTGACCTTCAGCAGAGCTTCGTGGACCTCGGTGAGATCCTGCGTATAGGCCTGATGCTTGGCAGCCGCCGTTTCGATCTCGGCTGCGACAGAGCGCTCGACCGAGCTCATGCGATCGACGAGAGCGACCGCAAGTTCCGTCAGCGATCCGTTGTGCGCGTCGAGCTTGTTCGATACGCCGTCGATCTTGTCGAGGCCTCCGAGCAAGGCTTCGGCTCTTCCTGCATCGGGCGATGTGGCGAGCACACGGCCGATGTCGTCGTCGAGCTTCGAGAGCCGGTCTGCGAGGTCACCCAGCCCGCGATGATCGTGGCCAAGCACTGCCTCCTCGATGACGTCGAGGCGATCGGCAATTGGCTTCAGGTCCACCGTTGCTTCTGTGGCCGGACGGGCCCGCATCGATGCCTCGAGTTCCTGGAGGCGAGTCGAGAGGACCGCCCAGGATTGCGACATTTCCTGCAGACGAAGCTCCAATCCCGCTTCGATGTTCTCGAGCTTCGAGACGAGCGGTAGCGTTTCGGTCGAGCCCGTGCCGCCTTCGCGGAACGCCGCCTCCAGCGCGCCGACGCGGTCGATCAACACGGCTTGGCCGCGCCCCTGGTCATCTTGATAGGCGAGCGTATCGCGGCTCAGATCGCGGATGAGCCCGGCTATGATGTGCCGCTCGTTGGAGAAATCGTGGCTCAGAGCGCGCACCATTTGCTCAAGCGCGTCGAGACGGGAATTCTGCAGTGTGTCGGCCGAGGTTGCCAAATAGTCGTTGCGATAGGCCGGCCGGGCGTATTCCGCAGAGTAACGCAGGTTGCTCGGCGCATAGCGGCCTTCAGCACGCGTCAACGGCGGCAAAGGTTCAGGCATCGGCGTGAAGCGCGACGAGAACCGGAAGAGTAATTCGGACTGTGCGAAGTCCGACCTCTGATCGAACAGAACGTGCAGAAGATCGTCGATGCTCACGGCAGCATTTCTGCGCGCAGCAAACGACGAGGCAAGACGGAGGAGTTCCGCCAATTCGTCGGATCGGCGCGGCGATACAGCGCCTGTGCCCGAAACCGCCGGAAGCTCGCCCGCGATGATGGTTGCCGTCTCGCGTTTCAACGCGACAACACGAAGCCCGTGCGCTTCGAGCGCGGCCGCTGCAGGATCGACGCGGGTCATCGCGTTGAGCAAGTGCTCGATGCGGACCTCACCGGTGCGGTGAGCGGACGCGATATCATAAGCCTGGTTGAAACAGGCGAGCACCGTGTCGTCGACGAGGACGGGACCCGCGTGCAAGAGCCCGCGCTTGCCGTTGGTCAACGACGCATCGCCTTGGGTCATCCCATCAGGCGGGGTCCAGGTCTGCTGAGTTCTGAGGTCGAGATCCTCGCCGTGATACGCCATCGCGCTCTCCCCATGTGCCTCTTGGCGCCCGCTGCTGCCTAAAGCCACCCGGCCAGGATCGGCCGATCTCTTGGTAGCTATCTACACTTGGATGACAAATAGGTCTTCAGTTTAAGGGTTATGTTTAGGTTAGCGCCGATTTCGGCGATGCGCGAGCCGCACGGACGGCACAACCCTAAAGAAGGGTCGAAAATTCCGGCTCTTGCAGCTCGGGACCTTCCGCTCGCGCATCGTTGAGCTTCCGGTTAACCGGCGTCGTTGTCAGGCGTCCCGCGCGCAACGGCGTCAAAAGGTCGAACACGACCTCGGCCGTTCCAGGCCGGCAGTCGAGCCAGCGATCGAAATGGACGCTCTCAATGATTACCGGCATTCTGTCGTGCAGCCGTGCGATCTCGTCGTTGGCGGCCGTCGTCAGAATGGCCGTCGTTTCGATCTGGCTGCCGTCGGCGCCAAGCCAATCCTCCCAAATCCCGGCGAGTGCGAAAAGCTCCTGGTCTTTCATGCGGATGAGGTGCGGCTGGCGCGCCCTCCGGTTACCCGTCCATTCATAAAAGCCCGTCACCGGCACGAGGCACCGGCGATGGCGCATTGCGCCGCGGAACGCCGGTTTTTCGCTCGCCGTTTCGGCCCGCGCGTTGATCAGCGGTGAGCCGAGCGATTTCGGATCTTTCAACCAGGACGGGATGAGGCCCCAGCGCACCAGTTGTAGCTCGGGGCGGTTATGCACGTCGTTCCGCGCGATCAGAACGGGTTGGGACGGCGCGATATTGTAGCGCGGGGGGAAATCTTCGACGCTCGGCGCCTTGAAGAACGCCCTGACGGCCTCGGCGGGTGTGGTCAAACTGTAGCGCGTGCACAAGGCCGGCCGGTCCTTTTGATGCCGAATGAAAGTTGAATATAAGCGTTCGCTGATCGAAGGCCCAGAATCTGCTTTAAGCGACCCGCATGAGAAAGCCGGACCGGAACGTGAAACGTCGCAGCCGATACCTTGTGGCCCCTGTTCTGGCGCTCGGCGTGCTCCTTTCGGGGGCAGGCGGTCCGGCCGCCTTGGCAGCTTCCGACGCCAAGCCTTACGACGACCGGCTGCTGCGGCTGTCGGAGATCCTCGGGGCGGTTCACTATCTTCGCGAGCTTTGCGGGGCGAACGAGGGCCAGTACTGGCGTGACCGCATGCGCGATTTGATGGACGCCGAAGGATCGACGGCGCTTCGCCGCGCCAAGCTGACGCGCGCCTTCAACCAGGGGTATCGCAGCTACAGCCGCACCTATAATACGTGCAGCCCTTCAGCCCAGACGGCCATCAACCGTTTTCTCTCGGAGGGATCGGAACTTTCCGACGGGCTTCTGAAGGCATTTCCCAACTGAGCGCTCGGCGTCACGCTTAACGCGCCGGTCAGGCCTTTTCACACGGTTTACTGTGAATAGTGGCAGCTTCGACCTATCGCAAAAGGTCGTGCTAGGTGACAAACGGTGGGATGTTTCCGTCTGCACATGCGACGGTCAGGGTAGAGGGAAGATTGGGAGCGACATGCAGTGTTTTGAGGACATCGATACGAAGAATCCGACGCTGAAGGCGCTGGATCTTATTCTCGCCGCGTGGGACGAGGGTGTCGATACGGGGGTCGAGCCGCAGCAGATGGCATACGCAGCGCTTTTCACGGCGCTCACCGACTTGGTCGCGATCTACGGTGAAGATGCGGTTATCCATCTGACGCGCGGACTGGAGAAGCGGGTCGTCGAAGGCGAGTTCACACTGACCCGCCGCGACCAATAATCAGAAACGCCCCCTTGAGCGGACCGGCTGGCGGCTCAGAAGTGGCCGGCCTTCAGGACCACTTCGGCGATGAGCACGCCGCCGAAGAGCGCAAGCAGTGCACCCGCGACCCGATTGACGATCTGCAGAACGTGAAGATCGATCCGGTGTCGATGGCGGCTGATGAAATTCGACAGTGCAATCCACCACAGCATGCTGCCGCCAACGATGGATGAAACCATCAGCAGAACGTCAATGGTCGAATGGACCTCGACGAATGTGGTGACACCCCCGAAAACGGCGAACAGTCCGAGGACCGCTCCCGGATTGGTGATCGTCAGAAAGAATGTCTGCGGGATGTCCCAGGCAAAGTCCTTGAGGCGGGCAGTCGACGCATCGGACTCGGATGCCATCTTCAGCCGTGGCGCACTGAAATAAAGACGAAGCCCGAAAGCGATCAGTGCCAGACCGCCGATGACCTGAATGATTGCGCGATGGGTTTGGACGACGCCCGAAACCGTGCCGACGCCCAGGCCGGCGCAGAGCGCGATGAGACCATCACCCATCACCGAGCCTATACCAGCGGCGATCCCGCCCCAGAATCCCCGTTCGATGGCCCGCTGGATGCACAGCACATTGACAGGCCCGACCGGGGCGGCAATGAGCATTCCGACGATCAGCCCGACGGGGATGATGAGTGGGTTCGGTATATAACTCAGCAAGGGGTACGTGCTCGATCTCTGAGTTGGAAGCGACTGGCGCTAGGCTGCATTCTCACATCCAACACGGCTTCGGGCACCACGGCTACTGGGATCAACGGAGGGCGCAACTGTAATGTGGGGAATCCCTCGAGCGACATGCGAACGGCGTTTCCGGCAGGCCCCCTTTCAAAAAGCAAGCCTGGGAAATCTGCTCATAGTACTCGTAGTGGCGGCGAGCGCTCTTGTCCATGTCGCCGGAGCTGGCGCCAACGCAAGCGGCGGTGAGCCCGTGAAATTGCCGCCGCACGTCGAAGACCTTCGCGACGTGATCCTGACCGCCGCGCGGTCCGGAAACATCGATGAACTGAAAACCGCATTCGAAGTCAGCGGCATTGTTCCCGACCTCGGCATCGAACCGGGAAGCGATCCAATCAAGGCGCTCAAGGAGCGCTCGGAAGATCATGAGGGCCGGGAAATTCTCGCAGCCCTCGTCGAGACACTGAATATGCCGCCCGTCGCCCTTCCGCTCGGCAACGATATCGAGAACAATCTGATCTACGTCTGGCCCTATCTCGCTGAACGGCCGCTCGACAAGCTGACGCCTGCCGAAGAGGTCGATCTCTACCGTCTCGTCACACCCGCGAAGGCTCAGGAGATGCGCGAAAAGAAGCAGTGGCTCTGGTGGCGTCTGGTGATCGCCGCCGATGGGACCTGGACCTCGTTCAAACGGGCCAATTGAACTCCAATCCAGCGGCGGCCGCGTTCGACTTGCATTGCCAATTGCCGCAGTGGGGTATCCAGCGACGGATCAAAAAGGGTATTCCGCTTTTCACAAATTAGATGAAAATGCGGAGTTTTGTTGATGAAGAGTATATCGCTTTTGGCAGCAGCGGTTTTGAGCTGCGCCATTGCTGCACCGGCTTATGCCTTTCATCCGTCTGAAGAGACCTACGGTTACGTCACCCCGAAAAAGAAGCTCGACCGCAAGCAGCGTGAAAGCGCCCAGAAAATGGGTCAGCAGCTTTTCGGCATGGGGTGGGATTGGGACCAGCCTCAGTCCGATCGCTCGGCCGATGAAGATGCTCGCAACGGCCCGGCCGGACGCGGGCCCGGCTCCCTCACCGGCGGTGGACAGCCGCGTATCGCCGCAATCGCGCCTCCCAAGGTTTCATTTCACAGCGGCTTCGAGCCCGGCTCGATCGTGGTCGATACGGCGGGGCGCCGTCTCTATTACGTCCTCACGTCATCGAGCGCCTATAGCTACCCGATCGCCGTTGGAAAGCAGGGTTTCGCGTGGAGCGGCACGGAGAAGATTACGAGAAAAGCGGCGTGGCCGGACTGGATTCCGCCGGCCGATATGCGCGCCCGGCGTCCTGAACTCCCGGTTCGGATGTCTGGCGGTGTCCGCAATCCGCTCGGCGCTATGGCGCTTTATCTCGGCAACACGCTCTACCGCATCCACGGCACGAACGAGGCGTCCTCGATCGGAACGGCATCTTCGTCGGGCTGCATCCGCATGACCAACGGCAACGTCATGCATCTGTCGACACTTGCCGATGTCGGAACGACCGTTCACGTGCTGAAGCGGCTGCCGCCGGAAATGTCGCGCGTCGCGAAAACCGGCAGCGAAGGCTGACCGGCGTCACGAACTGGCTCAGCCCGCGAACCCCTCGAGAAAACCGACGGGCTCGCCGTGGGCCGGGCCGATGATCTCGCCATCCCACATGACTTTCCGGCCGCGGACATACGTCCCGACCGGCCAACCTTTAACTTTCACGCCGTCATAAGG
>JAEWCT010000236.1 GCA_023390485.1 Pseudomonadota bacterium | reverse complement strand
GGCCCCGCTCTCATATCTATTGATTTCGGATGCAGCCTTCGCCGCCCCGTGACAGTGCCAAGTCTTGGCCACGACTTCGCAGCGGCCGAACCGGTAATCGAAGCCGTTCAACAACCTGAAAGGAAGCGGACCTCCTTTCGAGCCGTGAACCCACCAACCTCCCGTGCATCTCGAGTTGGAGCGGGAGTTGAACCGCGATGGCCTCCTAAGAGGCCCGCTCGCGGCCGGCAGGGATCCCCAGGCGCGCCGATATCGCTGGCGGCCCGGCCTGCTCCCATCCGCACGCACACCCCATGCTCGAGTGCGCGCCCTTGCAAGTCGCGGCGGGATGGGCGCGAGTATGCCTCCGGCGGGCGGAGCGGGGATAAGTTTTGGGTGGAAAATATGCGGTGAAAGTTGACCCGGCAATCCCGGCCGCCACCGGGATGACGGTGGTGGGCCGTCCCCTCTCCCCATTCCTTCAATGGGGAGAGGGTAAAGTCGACGCGCATCGCCGCGCTCACGCATTCGAGGGATCTGGCAGAAAAAAGCCCCGCGGGCGGCGGGGCTGCAGTACGAACGACCTTGCGATCAATTTTGCGTCTTGTTGCCCGCCGCTCAATTGCCGGTTTTCGCTGGAGCCGGTGCCGTGCTGGACTTATCGGCCGCCGGCGGTGGCGTCGTGGTAGCCGAGGAGGCCGCCGACGACTTCCCTTTCAGTTCCTTTTTGCACTGAGCGCGAAATTTAACGCGCTCCTTACCGTGCAAGCCCTTTGCATCGGCCTGCTTCGAGCATTCGATCGACTCAGGCGTCTTCGGCTTGGATTTCGAAGCGGCCGCGAAGGACGCAGTCGACGTGGCCGCAATCGCAACGGCCGCCAGCATTATCGTGAAAGATTTCATTTCGTAATTCCTTTAGCTCTTTCGGATCATCTACTTTGCAACGCTCGTCAATACCACCACCAGTGCCGCCGGTTGTAGTCTTGCCTGAGGTCCTCGCGGTCGTGACGAATGTCCGTCACATCCCGGCTGAGCTTTCGCTCCGCCCCGCGAAGCTCGGCGGCCTCTTCACGGGCATGTTCCCCGGCCTGATGAGCGGCCCAGTAGTCGCCGTGCCACCATGCCCAGCGCGCATGGCGACGCGCATCGCCAAGTTCTTGGCGTTCCTCATCGACATGGCGCGCATCGCTCGCGATTGCGGCGCGATCGCGGCGAATGTCATTCCAATCTGAGCGGATGTCAGAATTGTAGTCATAGGCGTAAGCTGTGGACATCGCCGTTGCAGTGATACCGGCGGCGAGAACGATTGCGGGGAAAATCTTATTCACGACACTCTCTCCATGGAGACGCGTTGAATGCGTTAGCGCCGCGGCGGCCTCGCGCTCTTGCTTTTCCGGATTATTGAAACGCGATGCCACCCGACGCAGAGCAGATTGCGCGCGTTCGGTTGAACCATTTCGGAATAGCCAGTTCACAGACCGTTCATGGTCCGGTCATTGCTTCGCTGAAACCATTATTTTGCCGGCGCACGCGCACGCCCACCCGTCATTCCCCGCCAAGCCTCCAGGAACTCGGGAGATTTCCGACAGCTCCCGGTGAAGCATCAGCATGCTGTTGCGGGTACAATTGTCGAGGGATGCGAAAAATGCCGGTCGCAGAACTTCACCGGCCTTTGCGCCTCATCGGCGAAAAAATGATCCGCCCAGGGACGCGAGGGTCCCAGATAATCTCGATCATTCTGCCTTCGGGCAGCAGGCGACAAGCCAGCTGATAATCAACCCAATCATGATGCCAAATAGATTCGTATTTATCTGCCAATGTTTCTGTCAGGACGAGAATTCGCGGTGCTTTCCAGCCTGTCAAAGGGTAACCGGAACTGACGATCCTATATCGGTCGCCGTACTTGCGCCGAAGATCCCGAAGTTTGCCCGCAAACGAATGAGGCAAAGCGATAATCGGCGCCATTTGCTGTGCAGCGAGCGATTCATCTTCCATTTCAAGTCTTCCCGCCCCGATACGCAAGCACCCGACGCTCAGCATGCTGCCGCGAAGCAGAGGTTCCCCGAAAGCTACTTTTGGGCGATAGGACGACAAACAAAATTTTGCGAAATCGTAGCGTGTTATCGATGTGATGAAGCCATGTTGCGTTCGAGGAACCTGCGCCAGCAAGCACAGATTTTTTTGCACTGTCATGAGCAATTTTGATCATGGATGACGCCAAATAAATTCTGAACGGCAATTAGATACGCGGCATGCCGTATTTTCAATCTTGCAGGATGAAACAGCGCTTTGTACGCCTACGGAGCATTTATCCGGGGTGGCCATGGACTACGATCTTTTGGTCGACGCAATTTACCGCGCGGGGGCCGATCCCAACGAATGGAATTACGCTCTCAGACTGCTCACCGGCGCCTTTCACGGAGTTTGCGCCGCCATGCATCTTGGCGACGCCGCAAGCGATTTTTCGTTCGGCGCTACGTATGAGCTCGATCCCGAAGCCTCGGAGGCCTACGCCAAGCATTTCTTCGCGATCAATCCGCTGAATAGTCCACTCACGCGTATTCCAGCCGGTAAGGCGATCGGCGATAACGATCTCGTCCCCCGGGAGATTTATCGTAACAGCGAATTCTATAACGACTATGCGCTTCGCTATGGTCTGAACGGGTCTGTTACCGGCATCCTCGACAGCTCAAATGGACATGTGTCGTGCATAGGCGTCGTCACCGCGACCGGCACAGACCCCCACACTGCGGAAGAAGTATCAACCTTCCAACGATTGATGCCGCATCTTCGCCGCGCCGTCGAACTCAACAGGAAATTCAGGGCTACCAAAGCCAACGCAGACGCATCGCACGGTGCGCTCGACCAATTGAATTTCGGAGTCGTTCTACTGGGAGAGAATGGCGTCGTCCTCCGCGCCAATGCGATTGCCGCCGCTCTGGCAAATTCCGCAAATGGTATCCGCGTTGTCCAAGGCAGACTGAAAATCACCGATACAGGAGCCAAAAACCGGTTTGACTACCTCGTCGGGTGCGCTGTGAACGGCGTCGGCCCGCGCGGTGGTCCACTCCTCATTCCCCGCGCCAAAGGCAAGCCGATCTTTGCGCGTATCCTACCGTACGCCGGCGTCAGCTACGACGGCGTTCCGGTGGTTCACGCGATCATCTATCTACGTGACCCTGAGGCGTCCCCCGCACCGGCCGTCGACCACATCGCGATGGCGTATGGCCTGACGTCCGCCGAATCCCGCGTGCTCCGCGCTTTACTGAACGACTCGGACCTCAGAGCAATCGCCGAAAATTTTGGAGTAAGCGTCGCGACGGTGCGAAACCAGATCGCCCGGATCATGGAGAAGACCGGCACGACCAAACAAACGGAACTGATGCGCCTGCTGTTCAGCGCTCATCTCCCGCTTGCGGAGCCATAGGAACCTCATAGGATCCGTCATCCTCGACCGAGCGCAGCAGAGCCGCGTCGAAGGTCTGAGATCCAGCGCATATCGGACCTTCGGCACTTCTCACGCTGCACTGTGCATCACAATGCTGTAATAGGATGTCGGCAAACTAGTTTTTCGGTTGGTCGCGCTTGAGGCCTCAGATGGGTCGTTTGGCAATCTTCGCGTCAAGTATCGGCATCGCGGCGCTGCTTTCGGCGGCTCTTGCCGAGGAACGCACGTCGCCCGTTATGACCCAGCAAGAGATCGCCGACCTCCTGGCGAAGTTGAAGCAGTCGCCGCCGGCTAAACCCACGCCCCTTTGCGCGTTGCTTCAATCGCCGGCCGACTGCCACCTTTTCGCGATACCGGATGCCCTGAAGCCACTTCCTGGAGGCGCCGCTCGCACCTTGCCAGAGTTGGGTCAGCAGCCCTTAAAACCAGTGCTTCCCGCGCAGCCGCCCGAGGCGCCCTCTCCCGTTACCGTCGCATGTCCGAAAGACGATCATTTTCACACCTGTCGCGTGATCAACGACCTCACCAACGTAGGTCCGGGACAAGCCGGCGTAACACTTTATCTTGGCGGCAGCCGCTCGGCCGAGCTTAGCAAGCGCGCCGCCGAGGGATTGCTCACCTCGGGTGAGGTGAGAGGATTGCTCAACTCGAAGACCATCGGTCTGTTGCCGGAAGCCGTCGAAATCACGGCGGCGGACCGCGCTGTTGGTGCGCTCGCGAGCTCCGGCATCGCCAAGACGGGGCGCGGAGCGGCTGTCGTCGGCGTGGCACTCATGACCTACGCGGCTTACGAGTATTTTTTTGGCAAGGATGAGAAGGCCGAGGAGCAAGCGGCGCCGGGCGAAGTGAAAAAAAATCAGTAATGCTCGCATCGCGTCATTCTTTTGACCCAGTTTGCCTATAAGGGTGCCTTCGCGGGATATCAGAAACTTGCGCGACGGTGTTCGTTACAACACCGCGATTGCAAGTTTGTCTGGAGCCCGCCATGCGTATGCTTCCCCTCCTGCTATGGGCCGCGCTTGCGGTCACTTGCGTTACTCAGACCAGCACCGCGCGGTCACTCGTCGAGCCATTGGGACCTCCACAATCCCTTGCTGCGCCGGGAAATATCTTGCCCGCCTTCGTCTCGCCGGGAACGCTCGGGGCATTTCTCACTGCCGTGCGTGAGGCAACTTTCATCACGTCCGAAAGCCGTACGGCTGCCGAAGCCCTGAGCGCCAGATTTTTCGACGACGCGCAGGTCAGACATGACGGATCTGAAAGCCCGGAGCGTGCAAGCCAAGAGCCTGCAAGCCCGGAGTCTGCAAGACCAGAGCCTGCAAACCCTGAGCCTGCCGCAACGGTCGCAAATAGCGACGTTCATCTGCCCTATATTTTCAAAGCTGCCCTCTCCGAACCAAGTCTTGTCAAACCGGAGGGCACATCTCTCAAACACACAAAAAAGCAACAGCGCCTTGCGCGGCGTACGCAAGCTCAGCGACCCCGTGCTTGGAGCTTTGAAAGTGCAACGCGTCCAGTCCGGCACCGGGCCCCTCGTGACTATGGTCAACTCTCCAAATCGGACATTCGTTGGTTGAACGGATAACTGAGCATCGGCAGCCTTTTAGGATTTCATTTAAGGGCCTTGGATATGTCGGCATCCTACATTCAAATTTCCAATTTCACCGCACACGCAATCGACATGGAATACGATGTCGAGAGGATCATGTGGCGTAGCGTGGCCGAGCGCGAGAAGAGGCACGGCAGCACCTTGGACCAGGATCGCGGAACATCTTTGCTGCTGATGATGTGCGGCGAGTTCAAGGAAGCGCTCCGGGCGATGCACCATCACGTCATCTTGTCGAACGCGCTGCGCAAACGTCAAAACCTCGCGCAAATTCATTTGTTCGTCGGCTACGGTGGTGGCTTTTCTGAAATCCTAGCTGTCGACGACATCGTGGCCGAAGTCATCAAAGAAGGAGCAGCTGGCGACGGCGATCTCAAAATTCTCTGCCATTGGAATATTGATCAAAATGGGAGGACGGTCTTCCCGCATCAGCCGGGCCGCCTGATGGAGGTGGAGCGGGTCATCAAGCTGGTTCAGCTGCAACAACGAGCTGGAGAACTCATCGCTCTGGCGAATGCATGCGCAGCCGAGGCGGATCAAAAGGGCGGAACGTGGCTTCGAACGCGAGGACAAGCTAATCCTGCTTCGGTCCCGCGATAAGCACACGAGATGCGCATGTTAAGAGGTCCAAAGCGAACGTAGGCCGGACACACACATTTCGTCCGCTCCGGTTCAGAAGACAACTCGATCACGCAAGCCCGCCCACCCACCCCATCCCCACCGCGCGCCCCCACTGCACACACCCACCTCA
>JAEWCT010000217.1 GCA_023390485.1 Pseudomonadota bacterium | reverse complement strand
AGCCCGATCTGCCAAAAATCCAGGCCATAATCGTGCTTCAGCATCGGATAGACGGCCGCCAACAACGACTGCATGACGTCGTTGAGCAGGTGACAGAAGCTGACTGCGAAGAGAACGGCGAGCGAAGCGGTGGCCATCGGCGCGCGCAGCGCCGAGCGTGACGATTCGAGTGTGGTCATGAAAATCTCCGGCGCCGCTTTTAACGCCGAAGGACCGTCAGGTCATCGCGCAAGCTGGCATATCAGCCATCCTGGCCCGCATGGCATGCTCGCATTCCCCATCACGAGATCTGAGAAACTATTTGCCGGGGGCCGGTTCGCTGCCTTGCGATTGCGGAGCGGGCGGCGGCGCAACCAGGTCCTTCGGAGGATCGATCTTCATGTCGATCGGGAACGTATAACTCGTTTTGAAGATAGGCCTATCCTCATGGCCCGGCGCCAATATCGTGTTGCTCGATGGCAGGCCCGTGAGCGCGTCGACGTAGAACATGCGATAGGCTTGGTTCGAGGTCGCCGTGGACCCCTTCTCCGGCTCATTATCGAGCCTGTAGGAGAACACGTCGCGCCCCTCGAACTGGGTTCGGCCTTTGCAGGCGTAGCTGCCGATATCCGTCTGCTGCGTCACGACGGATTCCTGCATCTGGTTTTTGACCTGGTCCGCAACTTTCTGCGGCAGCGGACGCCAGCCCTTCTCGTCCTGCTTCGCCCAGGCTTCATTTCCGACCAGGATCAATTCCGTCGACTTGTTGGTCAGTTTCTCGGTGACTTTCTGATGCATGCGGTCGGGGAGAACGTAATCGACCTGCATCTCGGTCGGGCCGTTCTCCGTCAGCATTTGGGTATCCATGCGGAACCACGCCGATTTCCGGAGTTTTTGAAGGGCGGCGGAAACCTCATCGCTGCACGGATTGGCGTTGGGTTTCGCTCCTGGAGCGGCCTCGGGCGTCGGAGCCTGTGCTAAAGCGGGGCCGGACAGAGCGGCGACTGTCACGAGTGCGAGCGCGATGCGGCGCATAGAAATATCCTAACTGAGACCGGGGTGCGGCTGGATTTAACGGAGCTTTTGCACGGGAGCGTTCGTGGGCGCAACGATGTCGATATCGGTCGGGTACGAATACTTGACCTTCAAGACGGGGTTCGCCCCATCCGCGCGGGACGCCACGACGTTAAAGGCCGGTAGTCCGCTCGTGGGATCGACATAGATCGTCCGCGCCATGATCTTGGTATGATCGGCTTCCGGCGGAGATTTGTCTGCAGTGCGGTAGGCGACTAAATCCTGACCATCGAACTTCGCGGGGCCGAGGCATTCGAAGTCGCCAAGGCCCTTCGGCGGCGCGTATACGGCCTGGTTCACCTCGGCGACGATCGACTGGGTAAACTGGGGCAGAAGCTCTTCCAAGGCGCCGCTCGTTCCGGCAAACGCCCGATCGCCGACCAACATCGTCTGCTGCTCGCCCGGCATGGCGGGTGACGTCACTGTCTGCAGCATCCGGTTGGGCGGCATGTAGTCGATCCGCATATGCGCCTCGCCCTCAGCCGTCGGCTGGCTGAATTCGACGCGGAAGGCCTTGGATGCTCGCTGCTTTGCAAAGGCGGCTAGAACTTCGTTGGTGCAATCGGCTGCGAAAGCAGGTGCCGCCATCGCGAGTGAGAGGATGGCCAAGCCAAGCGCGCGCATTCATTTCCTCCTGATTTTTTCCTTGGTTATACTCAGAAGCGCCCGCGAAGCGATCTTAAAGTTCAGCAAGGTTGATTTCGGAGACGGAGGTCGGGAAGCCGCCGCCGGCCGGCTATTTTTTGCGCATCCTCTCGCAGGGATCGCCGCGCTCGGTGCGTGCCGTGAAGACTACGAAATCGGCAGCCGGCTGGCCGTCGGGTCCACTCGGCACATAGGTCTGAGCGTCGTCGTTGCCGTCCTCGACCTCGATGAACATCACCGAGACGATCATTTTTTGCCCGTCGCGGTGGCGGATGTACCAAGGCACGCCGCGGTCCGTCCGCGCGTGGCCGGCGCCTGCGATCAGAAAGGCGGAGCGGTCTGTTGCAACGGCATCCAGTACCGCATTCGCGAGATGCGCGTCGCGGTACCGCTGGGCGTATGCCATCCCGCCGAAAGCCTCCTTCGGAAGTGCGCCGCAATGCGCGTTCTCGATTTCCTTGATCGAGGCCGCATCCAGGCTTTCTCCCAAAGGCGTGTCGAGGCCGAGGCGCGAGCGGCTTTCCGTCGAAAGCGCCGCCTCGCCTCCCTTGGCCGCCTTCATGATTTCGGCGCGCGAGACGTCGCCCGCGTAAATCGGGAGACGCAGCTTGATCGCGGTGGCGAACAGCGGATCGTAGATATCCTTCGGCCAGGAGGATTTCTCCCAGTCGACGAGGCGCTTCAAATCGCCGAGCGTGCCGGTGCCCGGCGTCGCGCTGCCGGACAAGCTTTTGGAGGTTGCGAGACCGGCTTCCTGGTCGGCGCGAAACTGTTCGAAAACGACGACCGGCCGCTTCTCGGCCGATTGGCCTCCGAACTCCTCGACGGCTGCGGCTTGCAGCAGGTGGTGTTCGGCGTTGTCATGGATCTCGCCGAGAATGACGACGCCGCCAGACGACATGGCGGCGGATGCTGCCGTCTTCAGACGGATCCACGGATCACCCGCACAAGAACCATCCGAGATCTCGGAACCCGCCGGACCCGTCGCGAGAATTTGCCCGCAAAGGGGATGCGAACAGGACTTTGCCTGGCGCGCAATCTCTTCAAGAAACGGCCCGCGCTCGAACGTGCAGGCGCGTGCGTTTACTCCGAATGTGAGCGCCGTCAAAAGTGCGACGACCAAGCCTCCGGCGACACTTCTCGCTCCCCCCGGTATTTTCACCGATCAGCGCTCGCGGCGTGCCGTCTGGCCCTTCTGTTCACGCATCATGTTGACGAAGCGCGTGAAGAGATAGTGGCTGTCCTGCGGGCCGGGAGAGGCCTCCGGGTGGTGCTGCACGGAAAAGACGGGCTTGCCTTGGAGCGCCAAGCCGCAGTTCGAGCCGTCGAACAGCGAGACGTGCGTTTCGACGACGCCCGCCGGGAGACTTTCGCGGTCGACGGCAAAGCCGTGGTTCATCGAAACGATCTCGACCTTGTTGGTCGTGAAGTCCTTCACCGGATGATTGGCGCCGTGGTGGCCCTGATGCATCTTCTTCGTCGTCGCGCCCAGCGCCAGGCCGAGCATCTGGTGGCCGAGGCAGATCCCGAACATCGGCTTGCCGCTGTCGACGAGCTTCTTGATTTCAGGCACCGCGTATTCGCCGGTCGCCGCCGGATCGCCCGGTCCGTTGGACAGGAAAACGCCGTCCGGATTGCGGGCGAGCACGTCTTCGGCCTTTTCGGTCGCCGGGACGACCGTGACCTTGCAGCCGGCGGTGGCGAGGCAGCGCAGGATGTTTCGCTTCAGGCCGTAGTCGATGGCCACGACATGAAATTCCGGATTCTCGTTGCGTTTGAAGCCTTCGTTCCAAACCCAGCGCTGCTCGTCCCAGGAGTAGCTCTGGCCGCTCGTCACTTCCGGCACGAGATCGAGGCCCAGCAGGCCGGGCCAGGCTTTCGCCTCGGCCTTCAATGCATCGATGTCGAACTTGCCGGCCGGATCGTGCGCGATGACGCCGTTCGGCATGCCCTTCTCGCGGATGCGCGCCGTCAAAGCACGCGTATCGACGCCCGTGATCGCGATGATGCCGCGCGTCTTTAGCCACTGATCGAGATCCTCGGCTGCGCGGTAATTCGACGGAGCGGTGATATCGGCGCGCAGGATGCAGCCCCTGACGCCTGACCGCGAGGCGAGGTTCGACGTCTCGGTGTCGTCGGCATTGGCGCCGACGTTTCCGATGTGCGGGAAGGTAAACGTGATGATCTGTCCGGCGTAGCTCGGGTCAGTCAGAATTTCCTGGTAGCCGGTAATTGCGGTGTTGAAGCAAACCTCGCCGACGGCGGTGCCTGTCGCACCGAGACCGCGGCCCGCAATGACTGTGCCATCGTCAAGCACGAGGCGCGCCGTCAGAGGCACTTCTGTCCAGGGTTCAGGTGCGGTCATCTGTCATCCATTGAATGGGGCTTCGAGCAAAGGCTCAAATCGCGCGGGAACCTAGGGGAACGACCTGTCAACGTCAATCAAGGTCAGCTCGTAAAACTTGTCGCCGCAGCGCTTGCGGGGGCATGCGCGCACCTCGTAAACCAATCCCTTGGTTCCAAGGAGACAACCCATGCGCGCGAAGATCAACGCCGATCTCAAAACGGCAATGAAAGCCGGAGAGAAACAACGCGTTGCGACGCTCAGGCTTATCAATGCCGCGATCCAAACCGCGGAGATCGAAACGAAGAAGGAGCTGGACAACGCAGGTGTCCTTGCCGTCATGACGAAGATGGTCAAGCAACGCCGCGATTCAATCGCGCAGTACACCAGCGGCGGCCGCCCTGATCTTGCCGCCACCGAGCAGGCCGAGATCGACATCATCGAAGCCTACCTGCCGAAGCAGATGGACGAAGGCGCTGTTGCCGCCGCTATAGCCGACGCCATCAAGGAATCCGGCGCGTCAACGGCCAAGGACATGGGCAAGGTCATGGGAGTGCTCAAGGCCAAGTACGCGGGACAGATGGATTTTCAGAAGGCGAGCGCCGCGGTCAAAGCCGCCCTCGGCTGAACTCTGACCCCGCGGCCGCATGCGTGAGCCTGTGGAAAGTGGGTATCGTTCGGCCTGACAAGGCCTTGAATGGCCGAGCTTCTGAGCGAATCACCTATTCAGTATCACGCCGAGGGTCGCCAAATGGGGCCGTGGCGTCGTCTTCGCTCATCGAGGCTTTTCGCGCCTATGCGCTTCAGTCCGAACCTTCTGGATGAAATCCGATCCCGGCTGCTCGTCAGTCAGGTCGTCGGCCGGAAAGTCGCGCTGAAAAAATCGGGCCGTGAATTCCGCGGCCTTTCGCCGTTCAAGGCGGAAAAGTCGCCCTCGTTCTTCGTCAACGATCAGAAGGGGTTCTACCACTGCTTCGCTTCGGGCGAGCATGGCGACATCTTCACCTTCCTGATGAAGACCGAGGGGCTCGAATTCCCGGAGGCGGTGGAGCGGCTCGCGGCGGAGGCGGGCGTCGCGATGCCCAAGCCGGCCGAGCGCAACGTCGAGCAGGAAGATCAGCGAGAAAGGCTTTACCGGCTTCTCGAGGCCTCGGCGGCGTTTTTCGAGAGCAATCTGCGCATGGGCCTTGGAGCCGAGGCGCGAGGCTATCTCGAGCGGCGGGGGCTGGCGCCGGAAACGATCCAGGCCTTCCGGCTCGGCTTCGCGCCGAACTCGCGTACTGCGCTCACCGCCCACCTCAAGGGCAAAGGTTTTTCACCGGCCGACATGGCGAGCGCCGGGATGCTGATTGCCGGGGACGATATCCCTGAGCCTTACGACCGGTTTCGCAACCGGGTAATGTTTCCGATCCTCGATCTCAAGGGCCGCGTCATCGCGTTCGGAGGCCGTGCGCTCGACAAGGACGTACCCGCCAAGTACCTGAATTCGCCCGAAACTCCACTGTTTCACAAGGGGCACATCCTGTTCAACGCCGCGCGCGCCCGGACGGCGGCCCATGACAAGAACAGGGTGATCGCGGTCGAGGGTTATATGGACGTCGTGGCCCTCTCCGAGGCGGGCTTCAACGAAAGCGTCGCGCCGCTTGGAACGGCGCACACCGAAGATCAGTTGAAGCTTTTGTGGCGTTTTGCACCAGAACCTACTCTGTGCTTCGATGGCGATGGCGCCGGCCGCAAGGCTGCCGATCGGGCCGTCGAGATCGCTCTCCCCCTGGTTAAGCCGGGCTTCAGCGTTTCATTCGCCTTTCTCCCAGACGGCCTCGATCCGGATGATCTCGTCCGTCAGCGGGGTGCCGGTGCCATGATGGAAGTTCTGGAGAAGACGCGTCCGCTCATCGACGTGCTGTGGGACCGCGAGATCAAGGCTCAGCCAACCGGTACGCCGGAACAGCGGGCGGCGCTCGAAGCACGGCTCAAGAGCCTGACCGAGTCCATTCAAGATGTGACGGTTCGCAGCCACTACGCCCGCGCGATACGCGACAGGTTGTATCAGCTCGGACGGGACAGGAGTCCTGCCCCCAATCGAAAACCTGGGGGCGCGCCGTTCCAATCTTCCTACGCCCGGCCTATGGCGGCGCCGGATTGGCGTGGGCGCGAGCGCAACCGCCTTGCTCCGCCCGACAGGCGCTTTCCCAATAGGCCGCCCTATCCAGGCGCTTTAACGGCCAGTCCGGAACTCGTAAGCCATTTTCAGAGTATATCGCCACGCGAGGCGTTGATACTGAAAACACTTATTAACCATCCGTGGCTGATTGATGAGCATTCGGAAGCAGTTGCCGTCATTGAGTTCGCCTCTCCTGCCATCTCAGCGCTTCGCGATGAGATTTTGGCAGTGCATGCGCGTCAGAATTCCCTTGACAGCGCAACTTTACGAACCCAATTGAGCAAATCGGGGGTTGCAAAGGTGGTGGACCTCGTCGCGCGAACGATTACGCACAAAAGCGACCGTTTTGCCGAGCCAGATGCCTCCGCCGC
Source organism: Pseudomonadota bacterium (assembly GCA_023390485.1). Lineage (GTDB taxonomy): Bacteria > Pseudomonadota > Alphaproteobacteria > Rhizobiales > Hyphomicrobiaceae > Hyphomicrobium_B. The sequence continues at coordinate 1,766 of JAEWCT010000217.1, read as the reverse complement.
CGATGTCGAAGCCGCCTGGCACCATATTCTTGCGCTACAACAGCGACAGGCCGAGCTTGGCCATGCCCTGAAGAGCGCTGAGGAGGCTTGGTATCGGGATTGCACGGAAGACGCTGAAAATCGCCTTCTCGACATCAAGCGCCAGATCGCCCGCGAGATGGCGATGAACCAAATGGATGAGTTCGATCAGCCCGACGACAACGATTCAGATGTCAAGCGCGCCGGCTAGGCGTGTGATTAGCATTCCCGGCTCGGAAAACTGCAGCAGGCAGCGTTTCAAAGCCTAAATTCGTGATCAAGCCGTTCTCTTGCGGGGGCGGCCCAGACGACAAGGAACCAAGGATGGCACGCGCCCAGCAGGCAGTCCAGAAGACAGAAGACAAAGATCAGGCCGCCGATGCCCCAGAACGCGACAGCCCGCTCCTCGATCTTTCGGACCAGGCCGTTAAGCGTCTTCTGAAGACGGCGAAGGCCAAAGGCTACGTCACGCTCGATCAACTGAACTCGGTTCTGCCTTCGGAAGAGGTGTCTTCCGATCAGATCGAGGACCTTTACGCCATGCTGTCCGACATGGGCATCACGGTCGTAGAGACCGAAGAAGGCGAGGAAAAGGAAGAAGGAGCGGAAGAGCTCGCGGAAGACGAAGAAGGCCGTGCGCTCGTCGCGCAGAATAACGCCCTCGTCAAATCGGAAGCCAAGTCAGAGCCTGCAGAGCGCACCGACGATCCCGTTCGCATGTACTTGCGTGAGATGGGCTCGGTCGAGCTCCTGTCGCGCGAAGGCGAAATCGCGATTGCCAAGCGTATTGAGGCTGGCCGCGAGGCAATGATCGCAGGCCTCTGCGAAAGCCCCCTCACCTTCCAGGCCATCATCATTTGGCGCGATGAGCTGAACGACGGCAAGATCCTGCTTCGCGACATCATCGACCTGGAAGCCACTTACGAAGGCCCCGAGGCGAAAGAGGTTGCCGCCATGCCGGGCGGCGACGGGGAGCCGGCTGAAGGCGGCACTGAGTCACCCGCAGAAGGCGAGGACGAGGACGAGTGCGAAAACGCGATGTCGCTCGCCGCGATGGAAGCGGAACTCAAGCCGAAGGTTCTGGAAACCTTCGACAAGATTGCCGCCACCTACAAAAAGCTCCGCAAGCAGCAGGACAAGAAGCTCGAGCAGCAACTCGTCGGCGATCAGGGCTCGCGCCAGCAGCAGAAAGCCTACGAGAAGATCCGTGACGAGATCATCGTCGACGTGAAGTCGCTGTCGCTCAACAACAACCGTATCGAAAGCCTCGTCGAGCAGCTTTACGCGATCAACAAGCGCCTCATCGGGCTCGAAGGACGGTTGATGCGTCTCGCGGACAGCTATGGCGTCCCGCGTCAACACTTCATCGACGAATATTACGGCAACGAGCTCGATCAGACGTGGCTCGATCGGGTCGCCAACAACGGCAAAAAGTGGGGCCAGTTCGTCAAGACCGAACGGTCTCAGGTCGAACAGATCCGCGGCGAGATTCACCAGCTCGCGACCGAGACGGGTCTTGAGATCCCGGAATATCGCCGCATCGTCAAAGCCGTCCAGAAGGGCGAGCGCGAGGCACGGCAGGCGAAGAAGGAAATGGTCGAAGCCAACCTTCGTCTCGTCATCTCGATCGCCAAGAAATATACGAACCGCGGCTTGCAGTTCCTGGATCTCATTCAGGAAGGCAACATCGGTTTGATGAAGGCCGTCGATAAGTTCGAATACCGCCGCGGCTACAAGTTCTCGACCTA
>JAEWCT010000211.1 GCA_023390485.1 Pseudomonadota bacterium | reverse complement strand
CCATTAGGCGGCACGAGCGGCGTGTAATTCGCGTAATTTATGCTGCCGTTGAAAAACGGTACGATGCCGACGATCGCCATCGGGATCAGCACCAACAAGCCGATCCACATCTGGATGCGGGCAGTTCCCAAAACGCCGCGATGCTGAATGGCAAAGCACATCAACATCAAAGCCGCACCGATGAAGAAGGTCGCTCCAACCTCGATGTTCGCCAGGCCAAGAAATGAAAAGCTCACCAGCTTGAACGATCGCAGCGCGGGCGTCCCCGCATCCGTGAGCGCGCCGATCGCGATCTTCGCCGCCTCTTCGGCAGATTTGCCGGCGATCGCAGCAGCGTTGTGCGCATCCTGCAGCCAGCCGACAACTTCGGGCGAGGTTGGAGAGAAGACGGGAAGAGGAGCCACCGCGTTCAAGATATATCCGGCAGCGACCGCGCAGCCGAGCGAAAGAACTGGCGTCCATGCAAACCAATTGCACCAGACCGATAGCGGCGCAATGAGCTTGCTATATCGCAACCAGGCGGCCGCGCCATAGACGGCGGCGCCGCCCGACTTATTGGCGAAAAGTCCGGCGATCTCGGCATAGCTGAAGGACTGGAAAAAACCCATCAAGACGGAAATCGCCCAAACGACGAAGGCCAGCTTTCCCGCGGTTGCCCCCATACCGCCGATCGAGATCAGCACAAGTGCGGGGACACCGCTCGCGATCCAAAATGCCCCCTTCCAATCAATCGTGCGATGGAGCCCACCGGGCTCGCTCGCGGCAGACGCAATAGGCGCGCCCCTCGTCCCGTCCACTATATTCATGCTTTTCCTCCCGGCGATTTGTATTTATGTGTGCGGCATTCAGTCATAAAATTGCATACACAGCAAGTAATTTGCATTGCGTGCATTAAAAATGCTTGCATTTGCTGCAACGCGAACAACGTGCCGTCGTACCGAGCTGACTTGTGGTGCCGCTGCTTAAAAATTGCTCCGCCCGAAATTCCCGTTTAATCTCATGGCCAAATCAACATGAAGCAAAGCATCATGGGCAGAGAAACGCCGAAGGCCAGGGTTCCGCGCGCCGCCTCGACAAAGCCGAAGGGCCAGGCGGAGGAAGAAGAAGAACTGTATGACAAGGACTTCGCCAATCTCTCCCTTGAGCGGCGCATCGGCATCGTCCTGAAGCGCCGCCGGCTGGAAGCCAATCTGACGCTCGCAGACTTGAGCGCGGGGGCTGATCTATCCAGCGCGATGCTGAGCCGCATTGAAAACGGCATGGCGACCGCCAGCCTCGATGCGTTGGAAAGATTAGCGGCAGCGGTGGGCATAGGTCTGGGCGATCTCTTCAAGGAAACCGAAGCGAAACAGGCGAGTGCACAGCTCGTAAAGCGCGACGAACAAATGGAAGTGGTGCGCGTCGGCACCAAGTATGGGCACACCTATCGCCTGTTGGCCTACGATCGCGGCCCGACCAAGCACTTTGAGCCGTTCTTCATTCAGATGGATAAGAAGAGCGAAACCTACCCGCGCTTCAGCCATCCCGGCACGGAATTCATTTATATGCTTCAGGGCCGGATGGAATACAGGTTCGGCGATAAAAGCTATCTTGTCGAACCGGGCGACGCTTTCACCTTCTCCGGAGACGTCGTGCACGGGCCTGAAAAGCTACTGGATGAAAAAATCAGGTTCCTCGCGATTATCTTCTACCATCCCGAGTAAAAGGGGCGCGCCGGCGGTCAGCGTCTCACCAGCGCGCCCAATGTCTCAGATCCCCGAACCCGGAATCCAAGACGTTCCCGCAAGAGGCACCTTTGCCATCGCAGCTGCCTCGAGGGTCAAGGCGACCAGATCCTCGGGCTCCAGATTGTGCAGGTGGTTTTTTCCGCATGCACGGGCAAGCGTTTGCGCCTCGAGTGTCAGAACTTTGAGATAGTTTGCGAGCCGGCGACCCGCGGAGACGGGATCGAGGCGGCTCATCAGCGCCGGCGTTTGGGTCGTGATGCCGGACGGATCTTTCCCCTCATGCCAATCGTCGTAACACCCGGCCCGTGTACCAAGCGCCGCGTATTCCTTTTCCCATTTCGGATCATTGTCCCCGAGCGCAACGAGCGCCGCGGTTCCGATGGCGACAGCATCCGCGCCGAGCGCCAGGGCTTTCGCAACGTCTGCACCATTTCGAATGCCGCCTGAAACGATAAGCTGAACCTTCCGATGCATGCCGAGATCCTGAAGCGCTTGCACAGCGGGCTTGATCGCCGACAGCAAAGGAATGCCGACATGCTCGATGAAGACTTCTTGGGTCGCGGCCGTTCCGCCTTGCATACCGTCCAGGACCACGACGTCCGCTCCCGACTTGACGGCAAGCGCAACGTCGAAATAGGGCCTGCTTGCGCCGACCTTGAGATAGATCGGCTTTTCCCAGTCGGTAATTTCGCGAAGTTCCTGGATCTTGAGTTCGAGATCGTCGGCGCCCGTCCAATCCGGGTGCCGGCAAGCCGACCTCTGATCGATTCCCTTCGGCAATTGGCGCATCGCGGCGACCCGGTCGGAAATCTTTTGCCCGAGCAGCATTCCGCCGCCGCCGGGCTTCGCCCCCTGGCCGATAACGATCTCTATGGCATCGGCCTTTCTGAGATCGTCCGGATTCATGCCGTAACGCGACGGCAGATACTGATAGACGAGGTATTTCGATTGACCGCGCTCTTCCGGCGTCATGCCGCCGTCACCCGTCGTTGTCGACGTACCGGCGAGCGATGCGCCACGGCCCAAGGCCTCCTTCGCATTCGCTGACAGCGAACCGAAGCTCATGCCCGCGATCGTGATCGGGATCGAAAGCTTGATCGGCTTCTTGGCAAACCGCGTTCCGAGCACGACGTCGGTGCCGCAGCGTTCCCGGTATCCCTCGAGCGGATAACGCGACATCGACGCTCCGAGCAGCAGCAGGTCGTCGAAATTCGGCACCCTCCGCTTCGCGCCGCCACCGCGAATATCATATATGCCGGTTGCCGCGGCGCGGCGTATTTCGGAGAGGGTGTAATCATCGAAGGCCGCTGACGGGCGCGGAACTGTCGTCGGCCAAATTCTTGCGTGCTCGGTCATCAGTAAGCTCCCGCATTATCGATGTTGAAATTGTAAAGTTTGCGTGCCGAGCCGTACCGCTTGAACTCTGACACGTCGATTTTGAAGGCCTCTCCGCACGACTTGAGCAGCTCGACCAGCTCCGCCTTGTGCTCCTCGCGCATTTCCTTCTCGACACAATCGGCGCCGAGACTCGCAACCGGACCTCGAACGTAAAGACGCGCCTCGTAAAGTGAATCGCCGAGCGCTTCGCCGGCCTCACCGAAAACCACGAGTCTGCCGTTCTGACCCATGAATGCAGAGAGGTGGCCGATATCGCCCTTCACGACGATGTCGATACCTTTCATCGAGATGCCGCAGCGCGCCGAAGCGTTGCCTTCAACGATGAGGCGGCCGCCTCGTCCGGTCGCACCGGCGCTTTGACTTGCATCACCCTTCACATGGATGAGGCCCGACATCATGTTTTCGCCGACGCCCTGCCCGGCGCTGCCCTCGACCACGATGGTGGCGTTCTTGTTCATGCCGCCACAGAAGTAGCCGGCGTTCCCCTGGATATTGATGGTCACATCCGCATCGACGCCCACGGCGATGGAGTGTTCGCCACCTGGGTTCGTCACGGTCCAAAGCGTTTCATTGGTCGTCGGCGTGAGGCGGTGAAGCGCCGCGTTGAGTTCGCGGACAGGCGTTTTTGCAAGATCGATGTTTGGCATTAGTTGCGCTCCCAGAAGTAGGGCGTTGCAGGCTTCGGTTCCCAGACTTTTGCGGAGGCGATGCCCGGAAGGCCGGTGAGACTTTTGTATTCAGAGGCGAAGGCGACGTAGTCGCCGGTTTCGGCCATCACTGCGGGCTTGCAGGCAATCGGATCACGGATGACGCCGAAGCCTGACTCCGTCCCGACTACGAACGTGAAGAAGCCGTCGAGATCGTTGAGCCCCGACTTCAATGCTTCTCCGAGGCTCTGCCCGTCACGCATTTGCCTCGTGAGATAACCGGCAGCGACTTCGCTATCGTTTTCGGTCTTGATCTTGATACCGTCGCGCCGGAGCGTGCGGCGCAGACTCGCGTGGTTCGACAACGAGCCGTTATGGACGAGGCATTGATCGGTGCCCGTCGAAAAGGGATGCGCGCCATCGGTCGTCACAGCCGATTCCGTCGCCATCCGGGTGTGGGTTATCCCGTGCGTTCCTGACATTTCGGCAATACCGAAATTCTTGGCGACGTCGTCCGGATATCCCACCTCCTTGAAAATCTCGAGCCGCCGACCTGCGCTGACGATATTCACCTCGGGAAGGTTGGCCTCGAGCCAGGCTTCGACCTTCGGCAGTTCCGCGTCGTCGAGCGTTATGACCGCATGCGAATAGCGAACGGACACAGTGGCTTTGGGCGCCGCTTCGCGCTTCAGCCGCTCGGCCGACGCCCCGATGTCATAGGAAGCCGACGGCCCCGCAATGGTCAGCTTGGTTTTTTGTTGCTCGCCCGCGCCATAGATCGCGAAGCCGGCCGAATCCGGCCCCCGCCCGCAAAGAGTCGACGTCATTTTGGTCAACAGCTCTCCGAGCCGTGGCTCGAGTGAGCGTTGCTTGATGAATAGTCCGGCTATGCCGCACATCAGTATTCTCCAGTTACACAGGGATTTTTAGAAGAAGCTGAGATAGCGCTGCGTCTCCCAGTCGGAGACGTGGCGGTGGTAATCAATCCATTCGCTCCGCTTCAGCGCGACGAACTCGTCGATGAAATCCGCCCCGAGCGCTTCGCGAAACAGAGTGCTCTTGTCGAGGGCCTCGATGGCTTCGCATAGGGATTGCGGGAGGATTTCGATCTTCTTGGCGGCGATTTCGGCCGGCGACAGAGCATAGAAATTGATGTTTTGCGGCGGCCCGGGATTTAACTCGCGATCGACGCCGTCCAGCCCCGCAGCGATGAGCGCGGCCTGCGCGAGATAGGGATTCATGCCCGAATCGCCGACGCGAAGCTCGATGCGCCCATAGGGAATGCGCACCATCGCTGTGCGATTATTGTCCCCGTACGCAACGAATACCGGCGCCCAGGTCGTCCCAGATGCCGTGCGTCCAACGACGAGCCGCTTGTAGGAATTGACTGAAGGAGCGAGCAGCGCGGTCAGCGGCCGAGCGTGCGCCAGAATGCCCGCAATGAAATGGTAGGCCAGTTTCGACAGGCCCATTCCCGAATTGTCCGACGGATCGTGGAAGAGATTTTTGCCATTTGCATCCGCGATCGAGGCGTGGATATGCATTCCGTTACCGGTCATGGAGCTTTTCGGCTTCGGCATGAACGAACAGATGGCCCCGAGCTCGTGCGCGATTTCCGCCGCAGCCATCTTGAAGAGAATGATTTGGTCGGCGGAAGTCAGAGCGTCGGCATACTTGAAATTGATCTCGTACTGGCCGTTCGCATCCTCATGATCGATCTGATAGACGTCGATACCAAGCGATTGCAGGCATTCCGTAACGCGCTCTAGGAA
>JAEWCT010000203.1 GCA_023390485.1 Pseudomonadota bacterium | reverse complement strand
CGGATGGATCCAGTGCCAAGGCGCGGGCGATGCCGACTCGCTGCTGCATCCCGCCCGAAATCTCGTGGGGGAAATGGCTTTCGAAACCGGTCAGCCCGACCAGGTCGATCATCCTCTGGATGCGATCGTCCCGTTTTCCGGCATCGTCTCCCCTGACTTCGAGGCCAAAACCGATATTTTGCCGGACCGTGCGCCAGGGAAACAGGTTGAAATGCTGGAAGACCACGGCTCGACTCTGGTCGGGCTCATTGACGCGATTTCCGCCAAACCAGACCGCGCCGGAACTCGCCGGCTCGAGGCCGTGGACGATCCGCATTAGCGTCGTCTTTCCGCAGCCGCTCGGGCCGATGAGGGAGATGAACTCCCCGGGTACCGCCTTGAAGCTAACATTGTCGAGGACAAGCAGAGGCGCCCCGCCGTTGCGCCCCGCATAAGTCTTCGACACGTTCTCGACGGTCAGGCCAGCCGACACCGTCATGTCGAGTCCCCCGGCATGGTGCAGGGACCGCGGCGCGACAACCGTGCTGTCTGCGTCGTGCGGGGACGATCCAGGATCATTCGGCGACCTTGCCCAGGCGCTTAACGGCTTCTTCCTGAAAGCGCAGGTCGACCCAGGATTCGAGCGGAATGGCTTCCTTGAGGAACTTGTTCTCGACAGCCATGTTCATGGCGACCGAGATATTCTCGCGCGTCATGCCGCCATTCACTCCAAAGCCGCGCATCTTCACCAGTTCGTCATACGCAGCCTCACTGAGCCTGCGATCCGCGTTGCCGGTGTACTTCTCGAATACTTCGAGAGTCCCGTTCTTGTTGCTGACGATGTAACGGCAAGCTTCGATAATGGCGGCCGTGATCCGCGTTACCGCTTCGGGATTCCTGTCGATGAGCTCCTTGCGAACAAGCAGAAGCTCGAACGGGTAGTCGGGCAGCATCTCCGCGAGCGTCCCGAGGAACTTTATGTTCGGATCGCGCTCGGCTTGGACCGCGAAATCGAGATGCAGAAGAGCGCCTTTCACGCGGTCGGCCGACAGAGCAAGCATGCGTTCGCGGCCGCCGCCCACGGAAAGCCATTGCACCGAGTCACGCGGCACGCCGGCCTTGTCGAGGGCCGGGAAGAGAAGATACTGGGAAATGGCGCCCGGCCTGGACACCGCGAACGGCTTGCCGCGGAGATCCTGGTAGCCGGTGATCTCACGCCGAACGGCAACATAATAAGAGAGCCGTTGTCCCGGCGCCGCAATCGCTCGGACCGGATGACCGGCGGTTGCCGCCTGCATGACGCCTTCCGGATCCGTTGCGGTAACATCGGCATGCCCGGAGACGACAGCCTGGGTCGCGAGCGGACCGCCCCGGAGCTGGAGGAATTCTCCGACCTTTATGCCCTGTTTTTGGAAGAACCCTCGCTCATACGCAACATGCAGGGGGAGGTTATGCATGGACGGCGGCGTTGTCGCGGCTGCCACCTTGATGCTCAGGTCCTGTGCATCAAGTTCCGAGGCGCCGAGCGCCAGCAATCCAAGCGTTGCACAAACGAGCGTTGCTAGTGCGTTCAAGGAATCCTCCCGTTGATGACCGAGCAACACTGCGAAACAATGTCCGTCCGTTCAGCGATTGAATGTATCGCCAGCCCGGCTCGCCCGTCCGACATCTGGCTCGCTGGCGCAGACTGCATCTATTGTTCGCCCCGTGCCCGTAATCGTTACGGAAGTAACGATACATAGAGATCACATGCAATACTAGAAATTTCGAAATTATTTCGTTCCAGAGCCAGCACCGCGATCTTCTTCCGTTCGCGCTACAGAAACTCCGCTACCGCCTCGGCTCCCTCCTTCCGGACGCAATCAGGCTGACACGACAAAGCTCTCCGAAAGTCGAGATCGACGTCCGCGACATGGACTCCTCATCCGTTTTGGACGCAGTCCGGAACGGGACAGCAGAGATCGGCTTCGGAACCGTGCATCGCGCGACGCCGGAAATAGCCGTATCCCCCCTATTTTCAGACGGGCTTGAGCTGGTCTGCAGCGCACGCGATCCGCTGGCCCGTAGCCGTCGTCCGGTCTCGTGAAACGACGTTAAGGAACGCACATTTCTGGCGAATGATGTGTGCAAGTGAATAGAGACGGCGGACTTTCACGAAATCTTGCGTGACGCGCAAATTCAAGTCCATAACGTCACTTCACTGCTTGCGCTCGTTCGCGCCGGCGTTGGCGTGACGATCCTGCCTCGACTATCGAAGCCCACCAACGACTGCTCAATTGCCTACCTCGCCGTGGTGGGCGCTCAATCCATAGAAGGATGTCATCCGCACCCTGCAAGGTCCTTTCGAGTCGGCACGCCTTCCGGGCAGCCCCTCGAGTCGGCGAGTTGGGCAGTGCGCTCGCTTCGAATAGTGTCTAGCGGACGGCCGCTTCGGGATTCATTCCGATATCGACTTCCTTGTCCTCTCCGATGTAATCCCGACCGACGTTTTCAAGCTCATCGAGGATGACCTCCGGGGCTTCTCGTTTGATGTTGTTGTCGCTCGCGATCTTCGCGCCAGCGCTCGTTCCCTGATCCAACAGGCCCAGGCCGATGAATCCGCTCTTCGTAAGATTGCGGGCGAAGTCTAACGAAATCGACAAGGCTTGGCGGCGTGCAAGGGAAATGATCGAGAGTGTCCGCCGCGACGTCGAACACGGCGGCTCGAAACAAGCCGGCACGCAGGCGCTGGCCGTGCTCAAAGCCCGCGCTGTGTCGGCCTTCTATACGGGCTTTGCGTCCGAATTGTAATCGGATGCGAGAATCGACACACGGGACAGATCCCAGCCAATTTCAACGGCATCGGCCGGCGGAAACTCACCGGACGGGCGCCGCGTCCAAAGCTGCTGCCCGCCCGACAAAGCGAGGCGAACTCGGGGGGCGACCGCGTCCGATCTCTCTAGTGAGACACTCAAAAAGTTGACGCAACAGCGCAACACGCAACGCAACACACAACAGTCCGACGCTGATGCGCCGTCAAGGTCGGGCTGGTTAGAGAACTGACGGCGCGTCAACTTCTGAACCGAAGCGGACCCGTCAGGTCAATTCAGGTGCTAACCATCTATACCGAACCTGACAAATTTAGCGCCGTTCTAAGGTTTAGTACCGCGATTGCCCCGCTTTGCGGCGCAGCACGGCGCGGATCCGATCGGCTCGATCACGAAAGGGATCGTTGATGATCACCCGATTGGCGTTTGTGACCGCGCCGCCCCATGCTCGTCGGCGCCACTCCAAAGATATGCGTGGGACCGCCCAAATGAGCAGTCAATCCCTTACAGGCGCGCAACAGATCAATCTCCATCGACCGGACCGCTGCCGGCGTAAATCGCGTGAGTGGCCCGGATAGTGACAAGGCCCCCAATAGTTGCCCGTCGGCTAAAAAAATTGGCCCGGCCATCGCGGCCAGCTCCGGATCACGCTCGCCGAGAGACACAGTGATCGGATGGTTATGACCAAGCGCACCATCCTTGCCCGCTCCCTTTCCATAGAAGACGAGAACTCGACCGGCGGCGCCGCGG
>JAEWCT010000012.1 GCA_023390485.1 Pseudomonadota bacterium | reverse complement strand
GGGGTGGGGTGATGTCGGGCACAATTCGGGAGAGCCGGCGGAGTTGTCGCTCGGCGCCGTCATCGAAGCGATGGCGGACGGCACGGCGGCGGAACGGACCGAGCGTCTCGGGCATCTCCTCGATCAGCTCGATGCGTCGGGCCGATGGGCGCTTTTGAAGCTGCTCGGCGGCGCGCCGCGCGTCGGCGTTTCGGCGCGTCTGGCGCGCACGGCTCTCGCTGAGAGCTACGGCCGCGACGTTTCCGAGATCGAAGAGATCTGGCACGCGCTCGCGCCACCCTATCTCGAACTTTTCCAGTGGCTCGACGGCAAGGCGGAACGTCCGGACCCCGGCGCGAAACCGGTTTTCCGTCCCGTCATTCTGGCGCATCCGATCGAAGAGGAAGACTGGCCGCGTCTTTCACCGGAAGATTTCGCGGCAGAATGGAAGTGGGACGGCATCCGCGTACAAGTCGCGGCGCGTGGCGGCGACGTGCGTATGTTCTCGCGGCAGGGTGACGACATTTCCGGGGCGTTTCCGGAAATCCGCTCGGCGTTCCAGGGCCACGATTGCGTCGTCGACGGCGAGTTGCTCATCATGCGCGATGGCGCGATCGCGCCGTTCAACGACTTGCAGCAGCGTCTCAATCGCAAGTCGGTAACGGCGAAGATGATGACGGCATATCCGCCGCATGTGCGTCTCTACGATCTTCTGTTCGACGGACCGGAAGACCTTCGCGCGTTTTCGTTCGGCGAGCGGCGCAAGCGTCTCGAACTTTGGCATGCGAAGCACCATCCGCGGCTAACGGACGTTTCCCCTCTCGTCGACTTCAAGTCGTTCGACGAGCTCGGCGCGCTTTGGTCGTCGGCGCGGTCGGAGGGCATCGAAGGGTTGATGCTGAAGCGGCGTGCAAGCCCTTATCAGGCGGGGCGCGTCAAGGGCGAATGGTTCAAGTGGAAACGCGCGGCGCTGACGCTCGACTGCGTGCTGATGTACGCCCAGCGCGGCTCCGGCAAGCGATCGTCGTACTATTCGGATTACACCTTCGGCGTCTGGCGCACGGACGAAAACGGCGATCGCCAGCTTGTGCCCGTCGGCAAGGCGTATTCGGGATTTACCGACGAAGAGCTGCTGCTGATCGACAAGTGGATCAGAAGCCATACGACCGAGACGTTCGGGCCGGTGCGGGCCGTCGAGCCCGAACTCGTTTTTGAAGTGGCGTTCGATGCGGTTCAGGAATCGACGCGGCACAAATCCGGCGTCGCGATGCGGTTTCCGCGCATTCATCGCATCCGCTGGGACAAACCAGCGGCGGAAGCCGATAGTCTCGAGTCGGTACTGAAGCTCGCGGGTGGTGGTGCCACTGCCACTGCAGCGGCACCTTCCGATCTCGTTTAAGAGCGTATCGCGTTAAGCTGCGACGGCCTTCACCGAGGCTGCCGTTTCGGCAATGTAGCTCATCGCGGCGGCGACGCCGCCCTTCTTATGCGGAACGCCCGCAAGCTCGAAGCCCATCTCGACACCGGTCAACGCGCCGAGAACCGTCAGCTCGTTGGTGTCGCCCAGATGGGCGATGCGGAAGGCTTTGCCCGCGATCTTGTTCAGGCCGGTTCCGAGCGACATGTTGAAGTTGTCGAGAACGAGCTTGCGATAGTTATCGGCGTTGTGGCCTTCGGGCATGACGACCGTCGTCACCGCGGGCGAGTAGTACTTCGGATCGCGGCATTGGATCTCGAAGCCCCATGCCTCGACGGCGCGGCGTGTTGCTTCGGCCAAGCGGCGGTGACGCGCGAAGACGTTCTCGAGGCCTTCCTCGTTGATCATGTCGATCGACTCGGCAAGGCCATAGAGCAAGCCAGTCGCCGGGGTGTACGGGAAGTAGCCCGTCGCGTTCAGCGCCAGCATGTCGTCCCAAGCGAAGTAGGACTTCTTGAGCTGAGCCGCCTTCGACGCTTCGATCGCCTTGGCGCTGATGGCCGTGAACGACAGGCCGGGCGGCAGCATCATGCCCTTCTGCGAACCGGAAACGGTGACGTCGATGCCCCACTCGTCGTGGCGGATGTCGGCTGCGGCGAGCGAGGAAATCGCGTCGACCATGAGCAGCGCTGGATGCTTCGCGGCATCCATCGCCTTGCGCACCTCGTCGAGCCGCGTGAGGCAACCCGTCGACGTCTCGTTGTGTACGACGCAAACGGCCTTGATCTTTTGAGACGTGTCGGCCTTCAGCCTCTTCTCGATGAGATTGGCATCGGCGCCGATGCGCCAATCGGTCGGGATGACTTCCGTCTCGAGGCCGAGGCGGCGCGCCATGGCTTCCCAGAGAACGGCGAACTGGCCGGTCTCGCACATCAGGACCTTGTCGCCGGGCGACAGCGTGTTGCTGAGACCAGCTTCCCAGGCGCCCGAACCGGACGACGGATAGATGATGACGTGGCCCTGCGTCTTGAACAGGCCCTTGATCCCTGAGAGGACGCGCCTGCCGAGCTGACCGAACTCAAGACCACGATGATCGAGAATCTGACGCGACATGGCCGCCAAAATGCGCTCCGGCACGGGCGTTGGCCCTGGGATCTGCAAGAAGTGGCGGCCGGGGCGGCGGTTTTCTCTCGTCATTATCTATAGTCCTCAAGGATCTTCTTATTCGTCTCCGGGGGTGTCCTAGTACCGAACCGCGCCGGATACAATTGTCTGAAAGCCCGATTTCGGCCGATCCGCGGCGCTTTTTGTCTCGGCTGGGTCCTCAAGCAGAAAAAATGCTTCTTTCCTGTAAATACCGCGATATTGACACGCGCTGCGTTGCCGCGCCCGCGCAGGCGGCAAGCGATCGAAACAAAGGGACAAAACGTTGAGCAAGGCACATGTCCGCCGAGACAACCTCACGCGGCTCACCGCTTCGGAAGCGCGCGAGGCGCTGATCGCGGGCGACGTCACGTCGACGGATCTTGTGGGTGCCTACATTACGCGGATCAGTGAACGCGACGCTGACGTCGGGGCGTGGACACACTTCGATGCCGATCGTGCGCTCACGGCCGCGCGCGAGAGCGACGCCAAGCGGGCCCGCGGCGAAGCGATGTCCCCGCTCGCGGGCATTCCTGTCGGCGTCAAGGACGTCATCGATACGAAAGACTTTCCGACGGAACTCGGCTCGGAGGTTTTCGCCGGTCGGCAGCCGTCGCAAGACGCGTTCGTCGTGACGGCGCTCAAGTCCGCTGGCGCCATCATCCTCGGCAAAACGGTAACGACGGAGCTTGCCTTCTTCGGCCCTGGAAAAACGCACAATCCGCACGATCCTGAACGGACGCCCGGCGGTTCCTCGTCAGGCTCGGCTGCGGCCGTCGCGGACGATCAGGTTGCACTGGCGCTCGGCACGCAGACGGCGGGATCGGTCATCAGGCCCGCCTCCTACTGCGGTGTCATCGGTTTCAAACCGACGTTCGGATATACGTCGCGCACCGGCGTTCTGGCGCAGTCGCCGCCGCTCGATACGATCGGCGGCTATGCGCGGTCGGTCGAGGACATCGCGCTTTTGTTCGACGGCATAAGCGACTTCGACGCGGCCGACGGCGACATGACGGACAAAGCGAAGCCTTCGCTTTTGGCAGCGCTCAAAGCATCCGAGTTGCAGGCGCCGCGCCTGGCGTTCGTGAAAACACCGGCGTGGCCGCGAGGCGACGAAGCCATGCGCGCGGCGTTCGAAGGGTTCGCTTCGCGCTTCGGAATTGCTGAGGTGCCGTTGCCGCCGGAGTTCGACGAGATCCTGCGGCTCCAGCAGATCGTGCAGTTTTCCGATATCGCGCGAAACTATGGTCCGATTGCCGACGAAAATCCGGATCGCGTGTCGGGGAAACTCAAGGAGATCATCGCGGAGGGCCGGACGTTTTCCGAGGCGGACTATGCGGCCGCGCGGAAGAAGCAGACCGCGCTCTACGACGTGCTTCGTCCGGTGCTCTCGACGTGCGACGCTCTCCTAACGCCTGCTAGCCAGGGCGTCGCTCCCATCGGCCTCGGCAGCACGGGCAGTCCGATGTTCAACGGGCTTTGGACCTATCTCGAGATGCCGTGCATCTCGCTGCCGCTGTTGAAGATCGGCGGGCTTCCTCTCGGCGTGCAGCTCGTCGGCGCGCGCGGCGACGATGCAGGGCTGCTCCGCGCCGCAGCGTGGATGATGAAAGAGCGATGACAGTATCTTACTGAAAAACTCGTCCTACTGCGTTCAAAAATACGACGTGAACGCAGTACTTGCACAGCCGTTACTTCTGCCCTCCTATCGGCGGTTCGGGTTGGAGGGACTGGCCATGCCTGATTTTGTTTTACGCATTGAAGCTACCGAAACTGATAGGAACGTGCTGGCGGCTATGGCCAACAGCACAAAGACATTCAGCGATCTGGGAGTTTTTCTCGCGGGCCGGGATGATGCTGCCGCCAATGCACGAATTCTGGCCGAGCGCGGGCGAACGTTGGATCAGATCAAGAGGCTCTACGCGGTCGTCATGGGCTTTGCCCTTACGCAACTCATCCAAAACCTGGTCGCCATGGACAAGGTGCTGAACGAAGATTGGAGCGCCCGGCTGACGTATCTTGCGGTCTTCATCTCGTTCATCTCGCCTCTCAGCCTGATCTATCTCGGCTCGGAGAGGATGCTCGACACGAAGTACCTGGACCCGGCGCAGAAGCAGCCGCCAGATTGGAAGGAACTGGCAACCGACCTCTTCATGCTGGGTTTCACGGCAACCGTCTTCGTCGTCCTTGGCGAGACTTTTGCCAATCAGACGAGCCTGTCAAAAGCTCTGTCGTCGTTCCTGCTCGTGTTAGCCATTCTCTATGCGCTCGACGCCATATTCCTCGCGATTCAGTATTTTTTCGTACTGCCAGCAGGAAGCCCGCTCTTACGCCCCCATCTCGAATGGTTGCGCATCAATTTGATCTCGTTCGCGCTCGCAATCGCGCTTTGGCACTGGAGCGCGGGCATCGGCGAGCTTGCCTGCTCTCTGATACTCATCGCCGCCAACACCGTCCGGTTCTTTTGGGATTTGTCGGGCGCCTTCGAACACTACTATCCATCGGAAGCGCTCAAATAGCCGCTCAAACAAAAATGGCCGAGGCGAGCCCGGCCATGTGAAGGTCGTGACGAAACGAATTCAGGCCAGCTTGAACGGCATGTCCTTGCCGGCGAAGAAGGCGTCGATGTTGTCGAGCGCTTCGAAGCCCATCTGGTTGCGCGCTTCGATGGCTGCAGATCCCAGATGCGGGAACAGGAACGTGTTCGGCAAATCGTAGTAGCCTTCGTTGATCTTCGGCTCGCCCGCGAAGACGTCGAGGCCGGCGTATCCCAAGCGCCCGGACTTCAGCGCCGCGATCATGTCCTCGTCCTTGACAAGGTCGCCGCGCGCCGTGTTCACGACAATGGCGCCTTTCGGCAGCTTCTCGATAACGTCCTTATTGAAGAAGTAGCGCGTCTCCGGCGTCGAAGGCGCGTTGATCGAGAAGAACTGCGAGACCTTCAAGAGACTGTCGAGGCTGTCGTGATAGGTGGCGTTGTACTTCGCCTCGACCTCGGGCTTCGCCCGGTAGATGTCGTAGTAATGGACGTTCATGTCGAAGCCGCGCGCGCGCTGCGCGAGGGCCTGGCCGATCTTGCCGAAGCCATAGATGCCGAGGTTCTTGTTGTCGAGACGTTGCCCAACGAGCTGTAGCGGCTGCCAGCCGGGCCAGGAGCGCGTGCGGAGCATCTTCTCGCCTTCGGAGGCGCGACGAGCCGAACCGAGCAACAACAGCATGGCGATTTCCGCCGTCGCGACGGTGACGCCGTGCGGCGCGTTGCCGACCTTGATGCCGCGCTTCTTGCAAGCTTCGAGATCGATGTGATCGAAGCCGATCGAGAACGTCGAGATGCACTTGATGTTGTCGGGGATGCGGTCGATCACCGCCTTCGGACACTTCTCGTTGAGCGTCAGCAGGATCGCATCGACGGACTTCGCCGTGTCCAGCATTTCGTCGATGGTGATCTTGGGATCATCGCCATGGGCGATAACGTCATAGGTAGCGCGGGCCCGCTCCATGACGGCCGGCGGAAGCGGCCAGGTGACTAGGATCTTCTTCTTGCTCATGGGAACGGTTCCTCCCCCGAAAGTATGAGTGCACTAGACTGGGCCGATCCATGCCGCAATGGGGAGCGCCTGACAAGCTCGGCGATACGCCGCGCAACGCTTTGTTCACCATGCCCGGCGAAACTCTGCGGCATTCCCCCGTCCG
>JAEWCT010000133.1 GCA_023390485.1 Pseudomonadota bacterium | reverse complement strand
CAAGGGCAAGCTGGTGGCGATGTGCGGCGACGGCACGAACGACGCCCCTGCCCTGGCTCAGGCCGACGTGGGCGTGGCGATGAATACCGGCACGGTCGCCGCCCGCGAGGCCGGCAACATGGTCGATCTCGACAGCAATCCGACGAAGCTCATCGAGATCGTTGAAATCGGCAAGCAGCTTCTGATGACGCGCGGTGCGTTGACGACGTTTTCCATCGCGAACGATGTCGCGAAATACTTTGCGATCATCCCGGCAATGTTTCTTGCGTTCTATCCGCAGCTGCAAGTTCTCAACATCATGAATCTCGGGAGCCCGCAGAGTGCAATTCTGTCCGCAATCATCTTCAATGCGCTGATCATTATCGCTCTGATCCCGCTGGCGCTGAAAGGCGTCGCCTATCGCCCGATCGGCGCGGGTCCTCTGCTCAGCAGAAATCTCCTGATCTACGGTCTCGGCGGCGTCTTGATCCCGTTCATCGGCATCAAGGCGATCGACGTCGCCGTCAATGTGCTGCACCTCGTCTAAGGGGAACTTCGATGCTCAAACTCTTTCGCTCGGCATTCCTGTTGCTGATCGCGCTGACCGTCCTGACGGGCCTCATCTATCCTCTGGTGATGACCGGAGTTGCTGGCGTGCTCTTTCCAAAGCAGGCGCAAGGAAGTCTGATCGTGCGCCATGGCAAAGTCGTCGGATCGGAACTCATCGGCCAGAATTTCACGAGCGACCGGTATTTCCATGGACGGCCGTCGGCGACGACGGGAACCGATCCCGCCGATGCAAGCAAAACCGTGCCGCAGCCTTACAATGCGGCGAACTCCATGGGATCGAACCTCGGCCCGACGAACAAGGCGCTGATCGATCGGGTGAAGGGCGACGTCGATAAGCTCAAGGGAGAAAATCCGGGGGTGCCCGTTCCGCTCGATCTGGTAACGACGACCGCCAGCGGGCTCGATCCCGATATTTCGCCGGCGGCGGCATACTTCCAGGTGCCTCGCGTCGCCAAGGCCCGCAACCTGCCGGAGCAAGACGTCAAGAAACTCGTTGATAGCCATATCGAAACGCGCCTTTTTGGTTTAATCGGTGAACCCCATATCAATGTACTGGCGCTGAACCTCGATCTGGACGGCGCCGCTCTGCGTTAAATCTGACGCGGCGGCAGGCGCCCCCGGGAATGGCCTAGATGGCAGACGATACCCACGCGGAGCACAAACGGCCGTCGCCGGACGCTCTTCTCGAGATTTCACGCCGGGAGGCACACCGCAGCGGCCGATTGAAGATCTTTCTCGGCGCTGCCCCCGGCGTCGGCAAGACGTATGAGATGCTTCGCACCGCGCGCGCCAAGATCAGGGAAGGCGTAGACGTCGTTGCCGGGGTCGTCGAGACGCATGGCCGGAAAGAGACGAAGGCGCTTCTGCGTAACATCGAGATCATTCCACCGCGGAAGATCGAATATAAGGGTAAGATCCTCGATGAGCTCGATCTCGACGCACTCATCGCACGCCGTCCGCAAATTGCGCTGGTGGATGAGCTGGCGCACACGAACGCCCCTTCGAGCCGGCATCCCAAGCGTTACCTCGACGTCGAAGAACTGCTGGATCAAGGCATCGACGTCTACACGACGGTCAATATCCAACACGTCGAAAGTCTGAACGAAGTTGTCGCGCAGATTACCGGCGTCCGCGTGCGCGAAACAGTACCCGATTCAATTCTCGCCCGCGCCGACGACGTCGAACTCGTCGATATCACGCCCGAGGATCTGATCCAGCGGCTCAAGGAGGGTAAAGTTTATATACCCGAGCAGGCGCGGCTCGCGCTCGAGAACTTCTTCTCGCCCGTCAATCTAACGGCTCTCAGGGAAATGGCGTTACGGCGAACCGCTGAACGCGTCGACGAACAGCTCGTTACACAACTCCGCGCGAAAGCGATGTCAGGCCCCTGGGCCGCCTGCGAACGCGTGCTCGTCTGCATCAGCGAAGATCCCCGCTCGGCGGGGCTCGTGCGTTACGCCAAACGCGCCGCCGATCGCCTGCACGCGCCTTGGACGGCGTTGACAATCGAGACCCGGCGGGGCCTCCGTCTTTCCGACGAGGAGCGTAATCGCATCGCGGAAGCTCTGCGCCTTGCCGAGCAGTTGGGCGCGGAAACACTCACGATTCCGGGAAGCTCGCGGAAGATTGCCGACGACATCATGGCATATGCGCGCGACCATAACGTCACGCAGATCATCATCGGCAAGTCCGAACGGCCGCGCTGGTTCGAGATTCTCCATGGCTCGGTCGTCCACGATCTCGTCCGGCAATCGGCCGACATCAGCGTTCATGTCATTTCAGGCGAGCAACTGCCCGCCGGTCCCCAGCCGAGGCCACCGGTACGAACAGCACCATCGGCGCCTTCGAACAATTTCTTGGCCTACACGTTCGCCCTGGCAGCTGCGACCTTGGCGCTTGGCGTCGCGTGGCTGCTCAAGCCATGGATTGGTGTCGAGAGTGTCGATCTCATCTTTCTGACGAGCGTCATCGCCGTCGCGGTTCGCTATGGCCTCTTACCTTCGCTTGTCGCGAGCGTGCTCGGGTCGCTGACGTATAATTTCTTTTTTCTGCCGCCACTCTATACCTTTACTATTTCAGATCCCAAGAACGTCGCGGCATTTGTGACGTTTGCAATCGTCGCAATCGTCGTTTCGAACATCGCGGCCCGCATGCGTAGCCAAGCCGTGATTGCGGTCAATCGTGCCAGCACGACGGAATCGCTCTACGGCTTCAGCCGCAAACTCGCCGGGACCGGAACTCTCGATGATGTGCTGTGGGCGACCGCCTTCCAGATTGCGTCGATGCTGAAGGTCCATGTCGTGCTGCTGCTGCCGGAAAATGGAGGCATCGCCGTGAAAGCCGGCTATCCGCCGGAAGATACACTCGATGCTTCCGATCTCGCGGCAGCCACGTGGGCCTGGATGAACGATCGCCCTGCCGGACGCGGGGCAGACACCCTCCCTGGCTCGCAAAGGCTCTTTCTTCCGATGCATACCGATCGCGGCGTCGTCGGTGTGGTTGGGATCGACGGCGATAAGCCGGGGCCATTGCTGACGCCTGATCAGCGGCGTTTGTTCGACGCGCTGATCAACCAGGGTGCGCTAGCCATCGAACGCGTGCGGTTGGTGCAGGACATCGAACAGGCTAAGCGCACGATGGAGACCGAGCGTCTTCGTGCCGCGCTGCTGACGTCGCTATCGCATGACCTCAAGACACCGCTTGCGGCAATTCTCGGAGCCGCCAGCACCATGCGTGATATTTCCGACAAGCTCGACGATGACTCACGCCGCGAACTCCTTTCCACGGTCATCGATGAATCCGAACGCCTTAATCGCTTCATCGCCAATCTGTTGGATATGACAAAACTCGAGGCGGGCGCCGTGGCGCCGAAGCCGGAGGTGCATGACGTCAGCGAGATCGTGGACGCGACGCTCAAGAGAGCCAAGAAAATTCTCGCGAATCATCGCGTGCAATACAGTTCCGCCGCGGGCAATCCGCAAGTCCGGACAGATCCGGTTCTCTTGGAGCAGGTGCTTTTCAATATTTTGGATAATGCCGCAAAATACGCGCCCGAAGGTACCGACATCCAAATCCGCGCGTGGCAGGATTACGACTTCCTGACGTTGCAGATTTCGGATGAAGGTCCCGGAATCCCGCCGGCCGATCTTGAGCGGATCTTCGATAAATTTTATCGTGCGCATAAGGGCGATCGGGTTCGCGCCGGCACCGGCCTCGGACTTCCGATCGCGCGAGGGTTTGTCGAGATCATGGGTGGCACAATCACGGCTTCCAACCGTACCGACGGTCACGGAGCCGTTTTCACGATCACCTTACCAGCCGGCTACGAGAGCGAAACGTTGGATCACGCCGCATGAGTGCGCCTCTCAACGTTCTGGTCATCGACGACGAACCGCCCATTCGGAAGCTTCTCCGCATGGGCCTTGCCACACAGGGCTATCAGGTAACGGACGCGCCAAACGCCAAGGCCGCGCTGGAGCTGATTGACACAAAACCAGATCTCATCATCCTGGACCTCGGACTTCCCGATATGCAAGGTCTCGATTTGTTGCGCGAGCTGCGCACGAAGAACGACTCCGTTCCAATCGTGGTGCTTTCGAGCCGGGCCGACGAGAGTGCTAAAGTCCATGCCCTCGATCTCGGCGCGGACGACTACGTTACGAAGCCGTTCGGTATCAACGAGCTTCTTGCGCGCATCCGCGCGGCGTTGCGTCACCAGCTGCAAAGCCAGGGCGAGCGCCCCATTTTTCGCACTGGGGATTTGTCCGTCGATCTCGTCCGGCGCATCGTCAAAGTCGGCGATCGCGAGGTAAAGCTATCGCCGAAGGAATACGATCTGCTCCGCTTGTTCGTTCAACATGCAGGAAAAGTCTTAACCCATAATCTATTGCTACGGGAACTCTGGGGGCCGTCGGCGGATTCACAATACGTGCGTGTCTACGTCCGGCAATTGAGGCAAAAGATCGAAACTCACCCTGACAGCCCAGAGTACATTCTGACCGAAACAGGCGTTGGATATCGCCTGCGCATTCCCGACGAACTCGAGCAGGCGAAATGACAACCACAATCTCAAGCTTCCTCTCGCCGAGCGACGTGCTCCTCGACGTCCGCGCGCCGGACAAACTCTCACTGCTGCGCGATCTGGCGCGACGAGCAGAGCCGTCCGCGGGCTTAAGCGGCGATGACATCGTCACCGAACTCATGAAGCGCGAGCAGCTCGGATCGACGGGCATGGGCGGCGGCGTGGCCATTCCGCACGCGCGCTATCTCGGGCTGAAAAAGCCCTTCGGACTTGTCGCGCGTCTGAAGCCCGCGGTGGATTTTGAAGCGATCGACAATCTTCCGGTAGATCTGGTTTTCGTTCTGCTCGTTCCGGCAGCCGCTGAAGGTGATCATCTCAATATGCTGGCCGCGGTGTCGCGACGCATGCGCAGCCGCGAGGTTACGCAGAAACTGCGCGTCATTCAGGACCCGGACGTTTTTTACCGGCTGATCACGGCAGAGCCAGAAAAGAGATGACTGCGCAAAACCGCGGTTTATTGAGTTACGACATAATCGCTTCGATCAGCCGTGGCCCTTTTCGCGCGAGAGCATTCTCCAATTCGCGTGCGAGGCCTTCGGCGCTATCGACGGCGACGGACGGCACGCCGAAGCCTTCACCAATTTTGACCCAGTCGAGATAGGGATGATCGAGCCCGGTCATCGAGCGCGCGATAGGCCCCAGCGCCTTCACCCCTGCCCGTTCAAATTCCACATTCAAAATGTTGTAGCTGCGGTTGGAGCCGATAATAGTGACGACATCCAAATTCTCGCGCGCCTGGGTCCAGAATGCTTGGACCGAATACGCGCCGCAGCCGTCGGATTCGAAATTGATGACCTTGCGGTCGGGGCAAGCGATGGCTGCACCCGTTGCCGTTCCGGGCCCTTGGCCGATCGCGCCGCCAGTCAGCATCAGATGGCTGAAGCGTGGAGCGCCGTGCGAGGAGTCGAAGTAGGCCATTCCAACAGTCAGTGCCTCATCCATGACGATGCCGTTTTCGGGCTGAAGCCGCGCAATGACCTGAGCGACGGACTGCGCGTTCAGCTCCCCTTTCGGCGTCGCGGGTAACGGTGTGCGCGGTTTCTGAGGAATGTCGTTGGGCGCATTGAGCTCCGCGGCCAATGCCTCGAGCGCGCCCAGCACATCCTCCGTTCTTTTCGCAAGCGTGACGGTCTGTTCTTCGCTGATCAAATAGCTTGGCAAGCCCGGATAACCGAAAAAGGCCACAGGACGGCGCGTCCCGGCGAGCACGACGCTGTCGTAGCGACGCGTGAGCGCCAGTGCCTGATCTGGGAAGTAAGGCAGCCTTGTCGCCGTGGGCAAATCGCCGCCGCGTTCCATACGCGCAAAGAACGTGTCGCAGAGGAGATCGGCGCCGGTCGCGGCGGCAATTCTGCCTGCGAGCCTCAGACCGGCTTCCGATAGACCTTTGCCGCCCAACAAGATGGCGGACCTGCTTCTCCGCAGCGCCTTGGCCGACTCGCCGACATTTGCCGGCGAATAGCTGCTTTTCGGCGCCTGCCGGCGCGCAGGAATCACATCACCCGCTTCCGCCAACTGACAGTCATGCGGCACGATCAGCGTGGCGATGCCGCCGCCGCCGATTGCCGTGGCGTGGATCGCATCGGCCAAGTTGACCGCAATGTTTTCAGCATCGGTGCTTCTCTTCGTAAACGCACTGAACGTGTGCGCAAGCGCTTCTATGTTTGATGCCAACAACGGATCTGCCTGGATGTGCCATGTCGCATGTTCGCCGATGACGTTGAGAAGTGGCGTCCCTGCCCTGCGAGCGTTGTGTAGATTGGTCAGGCCGTTTGCCAGCCCCGGTCCGAGATGGAGTAGGCACATCGCCGGCTTCGACAACATTCTGCCGTAGCCATCGGCGGCGCCAGTCGCGACGTTCTCGTGAAGACAAAGGATACTGCGAATTCCAGGGGCCTCGTCGAGTGCGAGCACCAAGGGCAGTTCAGTCGTCCCGGGATTGGCAAAGCAGACTTCGATGCCTTCGCTCAGTGCCGCCG
>JAEWCT010000130.1 GCA_023390485.1 Pseudomonadota bacterium | reverse complement strand
AATCAGTACACGGCCGGCTCGTTCGATGCGGTCACTGTGACGAACATGGACGCCCTCTCGATTCCCTCGGCCGGCGGCGTCGACACAACGGCGGTAATCGTCGGCGACTTCTCGAACGGGAACGACGCCGTCATTCTGAAGAACAAGGACAAGCTTGCAGACATCAAGGGCCAGAACGTCAACCTCGTCGAGTTCTCGGTTTCGCACTACCTCCTCGCGCGCGGCCTCGAAAGCATTGGCCTCGCGGAGAAGGACCTCAAGGTCGTCAATACGTCCGACGCCGATATGGCGGCTGCTTACAAAACGCCTGACGTCACATCAGTCGTTACGTGGAAGCCGATCGTCTCGACCATCCTTGAATCGCCTGATGCGAAGAAGGTCTTCGACAGCTCGCAGATTCCGGGTGAGATCATCGACCTCATGGTCGTCAACACAGGCGTGCTCAAGGACAATCCGAAGTTCGCCAAGGCGCTCGTCGGCATCTGGTACGAGACGCTCGCGACGATGAAAGACGGCACCAAGTCGAAAGAAGCGATGGCCAAGGCGTCGGGCACGGATCTCAAAGGCTTCGACGAACAGCTCGCGACGACCAAGCTCTACGCCGATCCGAAAGATGCTGTAGCCTTCACGACCGGCAAGGATCTGAAGACGACGACTGAACGCGTCTCCAAATTCCTGTTCGAGAAATCGCTTCTCGGCAAGGAGGCGAAATCCGACGGCGCGATCGGCGTCGAGTTCCCCGACAAAACGGTCTTCGGTGACAAGGCGAACGTCAAGTTCCGCTACGACGCGACGTTCATGAAAGAGGCGGAAGACGGCAAGCTTTAAGCGCCGCTTCTCTCAAAACATCGAAGGAAGGCGACCGCATGCGCGCAATCAACTACCGACCGGACAAGAGTTGGCGTCTTGCGCTCGCCTTCCTACCATTCGCATTGCTCTTACTCACCTACATCATCGCTTCCGACATTCGTCTGACCGAAAATCCGAACGACAAGCTCCTTCCATCGTTCTCCAGAATGGGTGAAGCGATCGACGCTTATGCGATGAAGCCCGATCCGCGCACCGGCGATTACCTGCTTTGGAACGATACGTCAGCGAGCCTGACGCGTCTCGTCATCGGCCTCGCGATCTCAACCGCCTTCGCCCTGGTTCTTGGCATCGTTATTGGATTGTTGCCGGTTATGGGGGCGACGCTCGGCCCGGTCGTGTCGGTGTTATCGATGGTGCCGCCACTCGCTTTGCTTCCCATTCTCTTCATCGTCATGGGCCTTGGCGAGGCTTCGAAGATCACTCTGATCGTCGTCGGCACGTCTCTCAAGCTCATTCGAGATATCGCGCTTCGTGTCGCAGACATTCCGCGCGAGCAGCTCATCAAAGCACAAACGCTCGGCGCGTCGACGCCGCAGATCGCCTTGCGCGTCGTGCTGCCGCAAATCCTGCCGCGGTTGATCGATTCCGTCCGGCTGGAAATCGGTCCTGCGTGGCTGTTTCTGATTGCCGCAGAGGCAATTGCCGCCGATTCCGGTCTCGGCTACCGCATCTTTCTCGTTCGCCGTTATCTCTCGATGGATGTGATCCTGCCCTATGTCGTGTGGATCACGCTGTTGGCCTTCCTGATGGATCTCGGCCTCCGGCTTCTCCAGCACCGAGCGTTTCCCTGGTTTGCCGAAGCGAGAACGGCATGAACGCAATCGTCTTCGATAAAGTCTGGAAGGAATACGGCGATCACATCGTGCTCGAGCAGATCAATCTCGAGATCGTGGAACGCTCGTTCGTTGCGCTCGTCGGCCCATCAGGATGCGGCAAGACAACGTTTCTGCGGATGCTGCTCGGCGAAGAGCGGCCGACGCGCGGGAGCATTCTCGTCGACGGTCTTCCGCTCAAGGCCGAACCCGATGCGGATCGGGGCGTCGTCTTTCAGCGCTATTCCGTCTTTCCGCATCTGACCGTGCTCGGCAACGTTATCATCGGGCGGGAATTCGAAAAGGCGGGCGCCTTCGGCCGCCTGTTCGGGCGCGCGCGCAAGCAAGCCGAGGAAGAAGCACGCGAGCTTCTGTCGGCCGTCGGACTTGCGGGCCAGGAGAAGAAATATCCGTCGGCGCTTTCGGGCGGCATGCAGCAGCGGCTCGCACTGGCGCAGGCACTGATGCGGCGGCCAAAAGTGCTGCTTCTGGACGAACCATTCGGCGCACTCGATCCCGGCATCCGGTCGGACATTCACGTCCTCATGCGGCGCATCTGGAATGAATCGTCGTTGACCGTCGTCATGGTCACACACGATCTCAGCGAAGCATTCGAACTCGGCACGCGCATCATCGCTTTTGAGCGGCCGCGCAACCGCCCCGAAGAGGCCGAGCGCTATGGCGCACGGCTCTCGGCCGACATCCCCACACCACCTCCGAGTGCGCCTGCGATTCCGAAAGGCGCGACGATCACCAAGGATATCGAGATCTGGCCGAAGAAAATTGCAGGGAGCCCGGGCGTTCTGACGCGTCACGGGCATTCTGCTCCACGTTCCTAGACCATCACGTTTGCCGCGAGGGACGACCTTCGACGGCAACTCGCTAACCCGGGACGGCCCGGACTGGCACGCAATCAGCGTCTTCAAAGGATGCCTCTGCGTGGGGAGGTGAAAATGGGAAACCTGATCTACAGCGATACGCTGCCCGGGGGTAAGCACTGGTCGCTGCTCATGCGCCGAAACACCCGACTGCGGCTCACCGACGTCGAGGGCGGCGCCAATATCGGCATGCTCTTCTACAACCCGCAGAACCTACTCGAACGCTATAACGCGCCCGATACGCTCAAGTGTCAGCACACGTTCAAGCTCACTGCCGGTCATTGTCTCTACTCGGATATGGGCCGCATCTTTTGCTCGGTCGTGTCCGACAGCTTCGGCTGGCACGATACGGTCAGCGGCAATACGACAAAGGCGATCATCGCGCGAAAGTGGGGTGAAAAGAACTATCAGACGGCGCGCAACGACTGGCAGCAGAACGGTCACGACAGCTTTCTCGTCGAGGGCGCCAAATATGGACTGACACGGCGCGATCTTGCGGCGAACGTCAACTGGTTCAGCAAGATCGCGGTCGCCTCCGACGGTGCGATGTCGCTCGACACCACGGCCGCGAAGGCTGGCGCGCAGGTCGAGTTGCGTTTCGAGATCGATACCCTCGTTCTCTTTCACACGTGCCCGCATCCTTTGAACTTTGCGAACACCTACCCAAGGAAACCGGCGGGATTCAAAATATTCGAAGGGGCGCCCGCGGCGCTCGACGACCCTGCCCGGCTCTCAGCACCTGAGAACGCGCGCGGCTTCGAGAACAATCGCATCTTCCTCGCCGGCTGCTGCGGAGACACGCACCAATGATCAAGGAAAGCACGCTGCGCGACGCCGACGCAATTTATCGCCGTGTCGTTCCCGCCGGCAATTATTGGATGCATGTCGTTCAAAAGGGCCAGACGCTGCGCCTTCTCGATCTCGAGGGCAATCAGGCTGCGGATACCTTGTTCTTCAATGCCGACGATCCGGGCGAACGATACTCCGCTTCCGACACCATCCGCGAACAGGGCAATATCTACCTCACAGCAGGATCTGTGCTTCTTTCCGATATCTGCCGTCCGATGCTGACGATCACGGCCGATACGGTCGGCCGCCACGACACGCTCGGCGGCGCCTGTGCGACGGAGAGCAACACCGTTCGCTACGCGCTCGAGAAGAAGTCGATGCACGCGTGCCGCGACAGCTACCTGCTCGCCATCGCCGAGAACGAGCACTACGGACTTTCAAAGCGCGACATCGGCCACAACATCAATTTCTTCATGAACGTGCCGGTGACGCCGGACGGTGGACTGACGTTCGAGGACGGGCTTTCGGCGCCCGGCAAATACGTCGAAATGACAGCGCACATGAACGTCATCGTGCTGATCTCGAACTGTCCGCAGCTCAACAATCCCTGCAACGCCTACAACCCCACGCCGATCGAAGTTCTCATCTGGGGCAAGGGGAGCTGAGGCCGATGTTCCGCAAAGTTCTAATCGCCAATCGCGGCGCCATCGCCTGCCGTATCATCAGAACGCTCGACCGTATGGGAATTGCCAGCGTCGCCGTCTATTCCGACTCTGACAGGCATTCGATGCACGTCATGCAGGCCGGTGAGGCTGTCGCCATTGGTCCCTCCTCTGCTGCCGAAAGCTATCTGAAGTTCGACGCCATTCTCGACGCTGCCAAGAGTACCGGCGCGGATGCCATTCATCCGGGCTACGGCTTCCTGTCGGAAAATCCCGATTTTGCCGAAGCCTGCGAAGCGGCCGGCATCGTGTTCATCGGTCCGAAAGCAAAGCACATGCGTGCCTTCGGATTGAAGCACAAGGCGCGCGAGCTCGCACTTCTAGCGAACGTGCCGCTCGCGCCGGGCTCAGGCCTCATTCGCGATGTGGAGCATGCGAAGAGCGAGGCCCAGCGCATCGGCTATCCGGTGATGATCAAGAGCACCGCGGGCGGCGGCGGCATCGGGCTGCAGCTCGTTTCGTCGGCCGAGCAAATCGCGCCGATGTTCGAGCGCGTCGAACGTCTGGCGCGCAACAACTTCAAGGACGCCGGCATCTTCATCGAGAAGTACGTTGCGCACGGCCGCCACATCGAAGTGCAGATTTTCGGTGACGGCCAAGGGAACGTCGTTTCGCTCGGCGAGCGCGATTGCTCGGCGCAGCGGCGCAATCAGAAAGTCATCGAGGAGACCCCTGCGCCCAATCTTCCTCAGGAGACACGCGCGGCGCTGTGGGAAACGGCGCGGCGTCTTGGACAATCGGTCAAATACGAAAGCGCCGGCACGGTCGAATATCTCTACGATTCCGAGACGGACGAGTTCTATTTTCTCGAGGTGAATACCCGGCTCCAGGTCGAGCATGGTGTCACCGAAGAGGTCACCGGCACCGATCTGGTCGAGTGGATGGTGCGGCAGGCGGCGGGTGAACTGCCGCCTCTCGACCAAGCAGCAATTTCGCCGAAAGGAGCATCGATCCAAGTCCGGCTTTATGCAGAAGATCCGGGGCGCGATTTCCGGCCAAGCTCCGGCCGGCTGACACAAGTCTCGTGGCCGGCCGGCGCCCGCATAGAAACATGGGTGCAAAGCGGATCCGAGGTTTCGCCCTACTACGATCCGATGATCGCGAAGATCATCGTCAATGGCGCGTCACGCGCGGATGCGTTGGCGCGCCTCAAATCGGCACTCGATCAAACTCGCATCGGTGGCCTCGAAACCAACCTCGATTATCTGCGTCAGCTCGCGGACGCGAGCGTGTTCGCGAATGGAGAAATGCTGACGCGGACGCTGCAGACGTTCGCTTACAAAGCGGACACCATCGAAGTTCTGTCGCCTGGTACGCAGACGACGATCCAGGATTGGCCGGGACGCATCGGCTATTGGGCGGTCGGCGTGCCGCCGTCCGGGCCGATGGATGCGCTGTCATTCCGTCTGGCCAATCGCATCGTCGGCAACGACGAAGGCGCCGCCGGGATCGAGACGACGCTCGCGGGACCTTCGCTCAAATTCAACACCGACGCCGTGATCTGTCTCGCAGGCGCAGAACTGGCTGCAACGATCGATGGCGCGCACGCGGGCTACTGGCAAGCCATTCAGGTGAAAGCCGGACAGGTTCTGAAGATTGGCGGCGTCAAGGGACCAGGTGTCCGCGCCTACATCACCGTTCGCGGTGGCATCGACGTTCCGTCCTATCTCGGTTGCAAATCGACGTTCACGCTCGGCAAGTTCGGCGGTCACGGCGGCCGCGTGCTGATGACCGGCGATGTGCTGCATATCGGCAAGGACGCGACGAGCTTTCCTTCGGCGCGCCTTCCGGAAGAGCTCAAACCTCGCCTCGTCCATACCTGGGACATCGGCGTTCTCTACGGTCCGCATGGCGCGCCCGATTTCTTCGCGCCCGAGTACATCGATACGTTCTTCGCCAGCGACTGGGAGGTTCATTACAATTCGAACCCCACGGGCATTCGCTTGATCGGACCGAAGCCGGTCTGGGCGCGCACCGACGGCGGCGAAGCCGGACTGCATCCGAGCAACATTCACGACAACGCCTATGCCATCGGCACGATCGATTTCACCGGCGACATGCCTGTCATTCTCGGGCCCGACGGCCCGTCGCTCGGCGGTTTCGTGTGTCCGGTGACGATCATCCAGGCCGAACTTTGGAAGATGGGGCAGCTCCGGCCGGGCGACAAAATTCGCTTCGTGCGTCTCACTCCGGCAGAGGCCGCAGCGCGCCTCTCGAAACAGAATGCGGAAATTGCGACACTGAACTCCATCGCGGCGCCGTCGTTTCCGCACGCGAAATGGGGCGCGGATGATTGCGTCGTCGGCGGCCGCGAGGCATCAGGTGACAAACCGCGCGTTGTCTACCGGCGGGCGGGCGACGCCTACATGCTCGTCGAATACGGACCGATCATCCTCGATTTCACCTTGCGTTTCCGCGCTCATGCATTGATGGCGGCCCTTGAGGCGCGGAAGTTTCGCGGCATTATCGATCTGACGCCCGGCATTCGTTCGCTGCAGGTGCATTACGACAGCACGATACTGCCGCTCGAGGATCTCATCGCCGAGCTGTCGCGGATCGAGGATTCGCTCGGAGACTTGAGCGACATCGAGGTGCCGTCGCGCATCGTGCATCTGCCGTTGTCATGGAACGACGCAGCGGTGCAGAAGACAATCGACAAATACATGCAAGGCGTCCGGCCCGATGCGCCGTGGTGTCCTTCGAATATCGAGTTCATCCGGCGCATCAACGGCCTCGATTCCATCGAGGACGTGCTGCGGATCGTTTTCGACGCAACGTATCTTGTCCTCGGTCTTGGTGATGTCTATCTCGGCGCGCCGGTTGCGACGCCGGTCGATCCGCGGCACCGGCTCGTCACGACGAAATACAATCCGGCGCGCACATGGACTCCGGATAATGTCGTCGGCATCGGCGGCGCCTACATGTGCATCTACGGCATGGAGGGACCCGGGGGATATCAGCTGTTCGGGCGGACGTGCCAGGTCTGGAACACGTACCGGACGACGGATGCCTTCAAAGAGGGTTCGCCGTGGCTTCTGCGCTTCTTCGATCAAATCCGCTTCTATCCCGTTTCGAGCGAGGCGCTGCTGGCGTTCCGCGACGGATTTCTCGAAGGCAAGGCCAGCGTCACATTCGAGGAGACGACGTTTCGTCTTAACGATTATCAGGCTTTCCTTCGCGACAACGCCGAGACGATCGGCGGGTTCAAGTCGCGTCAGCAGGCGGCATTCGAGGCTGAGAGGGCACGCTGGCAGCAAGTCGACCAAGATGGCGCAGCAGCCTCATCGGATATCGGCAACGATGATGATGATGCTGCAGTATTGCCAGCGGGGGCCACCGCCGTCGAAAGCCCGGTGCCCGGAAGCGTCTGGAAAGTCCTCGTCGAGCCCGGGGCCAAGGTCGCCGAGGGCGAGACGCTGATTATCGTCGAGTCCATGAAAATGGAGATGGCGGTGACGGCGACGCAAAGTGGTATCGTTCACGAGGTACGGTGCGCGGAGGGCCGGCCGGTGGCGCTCGGTCAGGCGCTCGTGATTTTGAAGGAACATGCGGAGGCGACGGCGTGACCTTTTCGCTCGATATCGCTCATCTCACCGCGCTCTACGAGCAAGGAAAAGCCACGCCGGAAGCGATCGTCGAAGAGGTCTTCGCGCGCATCGGCAAACGAGGCGTCTCGCCCGACTGGATCACGCTCCGCGACAAGGCGAGCGTTCTCGATCGCGTGCGCCACGCGCCGCGCGGCCCTCTTTACGGCATTCCGTTTGCGGTGAAGGACAATATTGATGTCGGCGGCATGCCAACGACATGCGCTTGTCCCGCGTTTGCCTATACGCCGGAGCGCTCGGCAACCGTCGTCGAGCGGCTCGAAGCGGCCGGCGCAATTCTGATCGGCAAAACGAACCTCGACCAGTTCGCGACCGGATTGAACGGAACGCGCTCGCCCTACGGC
>JAEWCT010000288.1 GCA_023390485.1 Pseudomonadota bacterium | reverse complement strand
TTTCGATCCTCTGCCTCGATCTCGATCACTTCAAAACTGTCAATGATACACTCGGCCACCCCGTCGGCGATGCTTTACTGCAAGCAGTCGCCGGCAGGCTGCGCGGATGTGTCAGGAAGCACGATCTCGTCGCGCGGCTCGGCGGCGACGAATTCGCCGTCGTGCAGGCCGACTCAGAGCAGCCCGTCGGCGCCACGATGCTGGCCGAACGTATCATCGCCGCGTTGAGCACTCCATTTGAAGTTCAGGGCCACCATGTCGCCATTGGCGTGAGCATTGGCATCGCGATGGCGCCGGGAGACGGTGACACTGCGGACCAGCTCATCAAAAACGCCGACATGGCCATGTATCAGGCCAAGGAGGCTGGCCGCGGGACCTATCATTTCTTCGAGCCGGGCATGGACGCCAAAATGCAGGAACGGCGTGCGCTCGA
The DNA here is from genome assembly GCA_023390485.1 of Pseudomonadota bacterium. Lineage (GTDB taxonomy): Bacteria > Pseudomonadota > Alphaproteobacteria > Rhizobiales > Hyphomicrobiaceae > Hyphomicrobium_B. The sequence goes on along the minus strand of JAEWCT010000288.1, from coordinate 3,156 downwards.
ACTCGATCTTCGGAAGGCAATCGAGAACGACGAACTCGAGCTTTACTATCAGCCTCTGATCCGTCTCGAGACCGACGAGATCAGCGGCTGCGAAGCCCTCATCCGCTGGCAGCACCCTACTCGTGGAATCGTGCCGCCTGCCGAATTCATTCCGCTCGCCGAGGAGATCGGTCTCATTGGAGTTATTGGCCACTGGGTATTGAACCGCGCCTGCGCCGACGCAATGACATGGCCGTCGCACATCAAGGTCGCGGTCAATCTATCGCCGTTGCAGTTCAAAAATAATGCTCTCGTGCTTCAGGTTATTGGCGCGTTGGGCAGGTCCGGGTTGCCGGGCAAGAGGCTTGAACTCGAAATCACCGAAACTGTCATGCTGCACGATACGGAATCGACGGTCGCGATGCTCAACGATTTGCGTGCGCTCGGCGTTCGCATCTCGATGGACGACTTCGGCACTGGATACTCGAGTCTCGGCTATCTGCGCAAATTTCCCTTCGACAAGATCAAGATTGACCGATCGTTCATTCAGGACCTTGCCGACAACCCGGATTCGATCGCGATCGTGCGAGCGGTCGCAAACATCGGAAATGCGCTTGGAATGGCAACCACCGCCGAAGGTGTCGAGACGGAAGCGGAACTCGCGCAGCTTCGTCATGAAGGTTGCACCGAGGTTCAAGGCTATCTGTTCAGCAAGCCAAGGCCCGCGAAAGAGATTCGCTCCCTGTTGGCGATGCAGAAATGCGCGTCAGAGCAAGTGGCCGTTTGAGCCACGTTGGGCGCTCAGCCAGCTCGGGTGACTGGCGCTCTTCTCTCGCGCGTGTCAGGCCGAGAGCGCCGAATTGCGATTCCAGTTGATCAGGCCGGTGTGCGAGAACGGGTGGCCTTGCTTCAGGTGTTCGTCTCCGGTTAGTAACTCGGCGTCGCGAATATCGTTCTCGGTCAGATGCGGGGCGCAGAGCTCAATGAAGCGATAGACGAAGCCTCTCTGCAGGCGCCCGCGACGGATGGCGATGCTGGTGGTGTTGGGCGCGATCTGCTCGGCGCAATCAAGTACAGTCAGTCCGGGATCGCGCGCCGCATCATAGGCCATGGGCGCGATGATCCCTATGCCCAATCCAGATGCGACGTAAGCCTTGATGACATCGGCGTCGAGAGCGGTCATCGAAATTTGCGGCGCGACGTTGGCGCTATCGAAGGCTTCGTCGATGCGGGGGCGGCCGGTGATACCCGTATCGTAGGTGATGATTGGATACTGCGAGAGCTCATCGAGTGAAATGGCTTTGCGGTTCTCGAGTGGGTGCCCGACCGGCGCTACGACAATGTGGCTCCAAACATAGAACGGAAGTGCAAGAATCTCTTCGACGTCGGCAAAGATGTCGGTGCCGATACCGATATCGGCCTCTCCGGCGAGCAGGAGCGATGCGATATCCTTCGGATTTACCTGACGCAGGTCGAGCCGGACCGCCGGAAAGCTCTGCTTGAATTTCACGACGATATCTGGGAGTGCGTAACGTGCTTGGGTATGCGTCGTCGCGATCTGCAGGGTACCCTGATCCTGGATCGCAAACTGCGCTGCCGCCTGTTTGATATTGTCGGCTTCGAAGAGAACGCGCTCGGCAATTTTCGCAACGTCGACGCCGAGATCTGTCAGGCCGAGAAGGCGCTTGCCGCGGCGAATAAAGAGCGGGGAGCCCAGTTCTTCCTCGAGTTCCCTGATCTGCTTGCTGACGCCTGACTGCGAAGCGAAAATAGCATTCGCAACCTCCGTGATATTGAATCTGTACCGAATTGTTTCACGGAGAATTCGCAACTGTTGGAAGTTCATCGCCCCTCTCAATTATCGTCTTCCGCGCGCAGTCAGGCGCCGCTGGCGACAACCAGTCCTGTCCGTTAGTGCTTTTGGTCTACGTCACAAGTTATGATCTTCGTCGACCAAACCAATGAACTTCTTCTTCTTTTGATATTCCCGCGACGAATTTTGCAGCGGCGCAGGCTGCAAGCGTTTCGCGTTCGACGTCTTCTAGCGACTAGGGCGCTAAATCAGATTTTTCGGTACTATTTTGGAATGCTGAATTTTGCGGCGCGTTTGCGCCGGAAGGAATTTGCTTATCGCAGGCTTTGTAATATGCATTGTTGAAAATGTAATAACGAAGGAGGCGTCTCATGAAGCGGAACTTTCTTCCTTTCGCGGTGTCGCTCGCGGTTTTGTCGCTCGGTGCACTGCCAGCTGCTGCCGGGCAAAGAGCGCATGCATATGAGGGATCGGTAACGGCTTGCAGCCGTTACGGGCATGGCACCTGCTATACGGCGGGGCTGCGTGCAGGGCGAGACGGTAAGAAGCTCGTGCTTCATCGCGGCACTGAGATCGATTGCGGACGGGACTGCGAAGGGACGCTCAGGGAAGCAACGGTCGATTTCTGGGATACGATGCGTGAGAACGGCGGCTGAGTTTCTGCCGTCCATCATCTGTAAAAATTCGAGGGCCGCGTCTTCTGCAAGACGCGGCCCTCGCTTTAGTTCGCTTTGGGATAATTACCTAGACGGGGTGAAGAGGCATTTCCCTACGCGATCAAAACTTGATCTGTGCACCAGCTGTGATGAATTGAATGTCATCGAGGTTCGCTTTGGCGGTGGCCGTTCCAGCCGCGTTCACTCCAGTGACGTCGAGTTGAACGTTTTTGTAATCGATGTAGAGGTCGACCACTTCGCTCAGGTTCTGATTAAGGCCGATGCTCCAACCGCGGATCTGTGAGCTGTCGACATACCACGTTCCTGAAGTGAACAATGAGGAGACGTTGAGTCTTGAGCTGACACCTGTCGAGGAGCTCGTCGTAAATCCGGCGCCACGATCGAGGTTGAAGTATTCACCGAAGATGGTGGTTTTGCCGATCGGAAGGAATTTGCGTTCGATACCGGCCTGCAGGGTCCAGAAGGTGGTGTTCTCGTCGACGTCGCGACCGTAGAGATTATCGAGACCGGCATCATGTAGCCGACCCCATGCGCCCGATGCGTATAGGCCGGTTTCAACGTGCAGGATCGATCCGCTCAGGCCGATCTCGCTCGTGTCGCCCACACCGCGCGCGACCGCGGAGGCGTGATCGGGAGTAACGAAGTCATTGGACTCGGTGTAGGCGATGCCGCCGGCCAACTTGAAGC
>JAEWCT010000178.1 GCA_023390485.1 Pseudomonadota bacterium | reverse complement strand
CGGAGGGTAGCGATCGACGTGCTGGACGCGCTGCGCGACGCCGAAGGGCAGCTTGCCACTTGGCGGAGCTCGCCGCTCCGCCATCTGCTGGAGGAAGCGATCTCCGCCATCCCGTCGGCCGATATCGACGCTGTCGCTGCGGAGCTCGACATGGCCACCAAGGCGCTGGAAGGCTTTCCGACGATCAAAGCTCTTGAGGACGAGTTGAGGGCCGGCATCCTTCACCTGTCGGGGAAGGCGCACGACATCGACGCCAGATTGAGGTTCGCGCCATCCGATCCCCTCCGGTTGTTCCGGGCGATCGCGATGTTCATCGACGGAGGCAAGCGCGGTATCGCCGAGGCCAGCCTGGGATCGGCCAACGTCGCGCTGCTCGCGCTCAAGCTGGCGGAGTTCGCGTGGCGTCGCAAGAAGAACGATCGGAATTTCTCGCTGCTATGCATCGAGGAGCCGGAGGCGCATCTGCACCCGCAGTTGCAGCGGTCCGTCTTCAAGAAGCTGTTCGGCGGTGAGGATCCCGCGCAAGCGCTGATCGTCACCAGCCATTCGCCCACCTTGGCCGCCGTCACGCCGTTGCGCTCGATCGTGCAGTTGAGAGGTCGCGACGGAGCGACTGAGGCATTCTCACTGGCCACACTCCCCGTGAGCGCCGATGAACTCGACGATCTGGAAAGCTATCTTAACGCGACGCGGGCGGAGCTTTTGTTTGCGCGGGGTCTGCTGCTCGTCGAAGGTGATGCCGAGGAAGCTTTGGTCCCGGTTTTCGCGCAGTCGATGGGGCGACCGCTGGACGAGCTCGGGATCACCGTTTGCAACGTGGCTGGCGTCAATTTCGGCCCCTACGTGAAGCTCGCCGAGTCGTTGAGCCTGCCGTACGCGGTGATCACGGATTGGGACCCGCTAGATGGTTCGAAGCCGCCGTTGGGGCGGAAGCGCACGCTGGATCTTGTACAGATCAAGCTCGGAATCAGAGGCAGGCCGGCAATGAAGCCTGCCAAGCTGGCTACTCTGGAGACCAAGGACCACGCCTACTTCGCAAATCAGGCGACCAAGACAGGCATTTTTTTAAACGACCGAACGTTCGAGGTATCGGTTGCGAATACCCCGGCGCTTTTAAAGCCGCTTCTCGATATTCTCGACGAGCAGGGATTCGGGTCGACGCGGACCGGTCGCATTGCCGCCTGGCGTGCAGGTTCAGTCGCCGTGGATCCGACGCAACTGCTCGCCATGATCGCGGATATCGGCAAAGGACGGTTGGGATCGCGGCTCAGCAAGAAGATGGTCGGACTTCCCCCGCCCAAATATATAGCTGATGCCATCGAATTTGTGGCCGCCCGTGTCTGATACGCGCAGACTTCTGAAGGCGCTCGACGAACTGGCCGGCAATCCCGAGCAATCGGTTGCCGTCCGTGAGAAGGGACATTGCGTCGTCTTGGCCGGTCCGGGCAGCGGCAAGACCAAGACTCTTACGACAGCCATGGCACGGGCTCTGATCGAAGAGGTTATCGATCCGCGCGGCGTTGCCTGCATCACCTACAGCAACGAGTGCGTCGCCGAGCTGGAGGCTAGACTTGCCAAGCTGGGTATCGGTCCTGGCGATCGCGCTTTCATCGGGACGGTACACGGGTTTGCGCTTAGCCAGGTCGTCTCGCCCTATGCGCGCTGCGTTTCGATCGGCCTACCGCCCGACTTCAGGGTAGCGACGCGCACCGAGTGTCGCGCCGCGGTGGAGACCGCCCACGCCGCGGCGATCGGAGATGGTGATAATCCGCATCGGCGTTGGGAATTCGCCGTCGAGAAGCGGCGTCGCGACGTCGACCGCACACGTCCGGAATGGAGGGGATCGAACCCCGAACTCGCTGATTTCATCGAGGCCTACGAGGCTGAGCTTAGGCGCCTTGGACTCATCGACTACGATGATATGCCGCTTCTCGCATACCGTATGATCAAGCAACACGATTGGATATGTGCCGCCGTGGCGGCGCGCTTCCCGATTCTGTTCGTGGACGAATATCAGGATCTCGGCCATGCCCTCCACGAACTCGTGCTCCTGCTTTGCTTCGGTGGAGGCATCAGGTTGTTCGCGGTCGGTGACGTCGATCAATCCATCTACGGTTTCAACGGCGCCAACCCGGAGCTTTTGGAAAGTTTGACGGAGCGCGCGGATGTCAGAACCGTCAGACTGCGGTTCAACTACCGATCGGGCAAAAGGATCATTCGAGCTTCCATGGGTGCGCTCGGCGAGGACCGCGACTATGAAGAGATCGAGGGCGCGCCGGACGGCGAAATCTCGTTCTACGAGGTCCCGCACGGGCTCGACGATCAGGCGGAAGAGATCGCCACGACCATCATCCCGGATATCATCGAGAAAGGAATCTCGCTGGGCGAGATCGCGGTTTTATATCGGGCCGCTTGGCTCGGGGACAAGGTTGCCGATGCGTTGAGACAAGCTGACATCCCGTTCGTCCGGGCGGATCCGAAGGGGCTGGTTCGCCGGAGCTCGCGGCTCGCCTGCTTTATCGAAGACTGCGCGAAATGGGCGACCGGCGGTTGGCGGCAGGCCGAGCCACGCTACAGCCGGCTACTCGCGCGCGCCGGCGCGTTCGTCTACGGCAGGGACGCGAGCGAGCGAGAGATGCAAGATCTCTCGGATCGGCTGATTGGTTTCCTGAACTCTTCAATCGGGTCGACGGAAAGCACGCACGCCTGGCTCCAACGATGTGAAGACGAGCTCGTCGCGCCATGGCGTAAGATCTCGCGCAATTCGGAGTCGGATTGGGACGTATGCTCCGAGATGATTTCGAATACCGATCCCGCGAATGATCTCGATATGCCCATCAATCGATTTGCCGGCCGTACCGAGGGGGCCGGCCGCGTCACCTTGACGACGTTGCACAGCGCCAAAGGCCGAGAGTTCGACGCGGTCGTCATGTTCGGCGTCAACGCGGCGGATCTTCCGAGCTACAAGGATAAGAAATCCGCACATAGTCTCCGCGAAGCGCGCCGTAGCTTCTACGTCGGCGTCACGCGTCCGAGGAAATCGCTGAGTTTGGTGTTTCAGGAGCATCACCCGTCACCCTGGGTCTGCGAGCTCGCCGAGCGGATCGAGGGTTAGATCCTGCGTCCCTGGCCATCGAACGATCTGCCGCGCTCCGGTGCAGGTCGCTCGGTACGGCGCGTTCGTCACGATGCAGGCTTTGGATCCTTGCCTATCGCTTGCGCCTTTCGGATTTCGCCGACGGGAATCAATACTCTTTCAAGAGTCTGCCTATCTCGCGTGCCAAATTAGCGCCGGTTCAATAATTCCATCGCGGCATTCACCAGCTTTTTGAATGCCGGCGAACGTGCGGCCAATTCGGCTACGGCCCGTGACCATTCCGAGCTCGGCGACACCTTTCGGCTCTCCATCGTCAGTAATTCGGACGCTCTGCGTCTTAACTTGACCCCGGGATTCGCGCCTGCTGCGAGCAACCGTGAAAGATGAGGCTGCGATACGCGCAGCTCTCTCGCCAACTCCGCCTGCGTCAGGCCCTTTCTCCGCCGATAGTTATCAAGATCTTTCGAAAACTCGTCTCTTGCCATTTTCCATAGCTGCCATAAAAATACATAAATGTACATAGAAATGCATACGCCGAGAATTGCTCATGCAGCGCGGTAGTCGCGAACTTTCACCTCAGGACGAGGTCATTCCGGGCGTGCAGTGGGGTAGACCCGAATGGGTGCCCAGCGCCGCCTATTGGGCCGTGATGGTGAAGT
>JAEWCT010000118.1 GCA_023390485.1 Pseudomonadota bacterium | reverse complement strand
GCGACGGGCCTGCCTGAGGGCCGCGAACTCGAGATCTTGAACGAGATCAAAGACGGGGTTCCGCCGGAAGTCTTCACGACCGTGTGGAAGAACCCGGTCAATGACCAGGAAGGCGATTACCGCAAGCATCAGCAGGAAGCTCTGAAGCTCCTCGAAGCCGCCGGCTGGAAAATCCGCTCTGAAACTGTCGACGATCCGTCTTGCGGTACGTGGTGCCAGATCAAGAAAAAGATCGGCATTTCGTCGGCCTCGACGGCGCGCGTCCTTCGCAACGAAGCGGGCGAGCAGATGACCGTCGAATTCCTGATCAACGGCGATACGTTCGAACGCATCATTCTGCCTTACGCCCAAGACCTCGCGGCGCTCGGCATCAAAGCGACCGTCCGCAACGTCGACGATGCGCAGTACAAGCAGCGCGAAGACAATCGCGACTTCGACATCATCGTCGACAGCTTCGCCCAGTCGAATTCACCCGGCAACGAGCAGCGCGATTTCTGGGGCTCGGCCGCGGCCGACAAGCCCGCCAGCCGCAATACGGCCGGCATCAAGAACCCGGCCGTCGACAAGCTCGTCGACAAAATCGTCTTCGCCAAGGATCGCGCCGACCTCGTCGCCGCAACGCATGCGCTCGACCGCGTATTGCTCTGGAACTACTACGTCGTGCCGCACTGGAATTATCCCTACGAGCGCATCGCCTATTGGAACAAGTTCGGCCGGCCGGAGACGTTGCCGTCGCAAACGTCAGGATTCTCGCAGGTCTGGTGGTACGATGCCGACAAGGCGAAAGCACTTGAGGCGGCGAAGGGAAAATGACCGTGGCAGGCTCTCGGTCCATAAAGACGATGACCGCCAAACTGGCGCTGGCCGCCACGTTGGCGCTGCTGTTCTCCGCCGCATACGGAGCAATCGCGTCCGCGGAGCCGCGTCACGGTCTCTCCGTCTTCGGCGAATTGAAGTATCCGGCGGATTTTAAGCGCTTCGACTACGTCAACGCTGACGCGCCGAAAGGCGGCCGCATGGTGACGATGGGAACCGGCGGCGCCAACACGTTCGACACGTTGAATCAATTCATCCTGAAGGGCGACGCCGCGCAGGGACTCGATTTCCTGTTCGATGCCCTGATGGTGCGCGCGCAGGACGAGCCCGATGCTGTCTACGGCCTCGTCGCCAAATCGGCCGATGTCGCTCCGGACGGCATGTCGGTGACCTTCAAGCTGCGCCCCGAGGCGAAATTCTCCGACGGCTCAAAACTGACCGCCGAAGACGTGGCCTTCACCTTCGGCCTCCTGAAGGAAAAAGGTCACCCCGCAATCGCCATGACCTTGCACGATGTCGTATCCGCGGAAGCGCTCGATCCCGAAACGGTACGCTACACGTTCAAAGGCACATTGGTCCGCGATCTGCCGGTCATCGTCGCGCAGCTGCCGGTGCTGTCGAAGGCCTATTACACGACGCAACCGTTCGAAGAGACCTCGCTGAAGCCGACGCTTGGATCGGGACCCTACAAGATCAAGAACTTCAATCCCGGCACCGACATCACCTACTCGCGGCGTGAGGATTATTGGGCGAAGGCTCTGCCGGTAAACAAGGGCCGCTATAACTTAGACGAGATCCGCTACGACTATTATCGCGATCGCAACGTCGAGCTCGAAGCCGTGAAATCCGGCAACATCGACCTCCGTGAGGAATTCTCGAGCATCTCCTGGGCAACCGGCTACAACATCCCCGCCGTCGCCGAAGGCCGCCTGCTCAAGGTGTCGCTGCCGGACGATCGCCCGTCGGGCGCGCAGGGCTACTTCCTCAACACGCGCCGCGACAAGTTCAAGGATCCGCGCGTTCGCCAGGCGCTCGATCTCGTGTTCGATTTCGAATGGTCGAACAAGAAGCTGTTCTACGGGCTCTATACGCGCACGACGAGCTACTTCGACAACACCGACATGAAGGCGACCGGGAAGCCGAGCCCTGAAGAGCTGGCGCTGCTGGAACCCTACAAGGATAAACTGCCGTCCGAAGTCTTCGGCGAGCCCTATATGCCGCCTGTGACGGACGGCAGCGGTAACAACCGCGACAATTTGAAGAAAGCCCGCGACCTCCTGATCGCCGCCGGCTGGAAACCCGGACCAGACAGTTACCTCCACAATGATAAGGGCGAGCGGCTGACCATCGAGTTCCTCGACTTCGAGGCGATGTTCGAGCGCATAACTGTTCCCTACACGGACAATTTGCGGAAGATCGGCGTCGAAGCCTCGTGGCGTCTCGTTGATCCGTCCCAATATGAGCGGCGCGTGAAAGCCTTCGATTTCGATGCGACGACCCAGCGCTACTCGTTGCGCCTGACGCCCGGTATCGAAATGCGCAGCTATTGGGGCTCCGAAGCGGCCAAGACGGACGGCTCATTCAACCTCGCCGGCATATCCGATCCCGTTATCGACGCCCTCATCGACAAAGTTGTCGCAGCGAAATCGCGAGCCGAACTGGTCACAGCGACGCGCGCCATTGATCGCGTGCTCCGTGCAGGTCATTATTGGGTACCCCACTGGTATAAGGCATCGTACGCGGTTGCGTATTGGAACAAGTATTCGCGACCTGCCGTGCAGCCCAAATATGATGCGGGCATACTCGATACGTGGTGGTACGATCCGGCAAAGGCCGCGGCGCTAAGCTCCGGCAAGCCGACGGCACAATCTCAGGAACAACCGGCAAAGCCCTGATGGCTGTTTATCTTTTAAAGCGATTACTGCTGGTGATCCCGACGCTCTTCGGGATCATGCTGTTCTCGTTCATCATTATTCAGTTCGCCCCCGGCGGACCCGTCGAGCGCATGATCGCCGAGTTGACGGGGCAATCGTCTTCGATCGTCAACCGCATGGGCGGCGGTGGCGGCGACACGCTTGGCGGCGGCGCCATGAGCAACCAGCTCGGCGTCGGCGGTGGCGATTCCATCACCTCGAAGTATCGCGGCGCCCAAGGCCTCGACCCGGCTTTCATCAAGAGTCTCGAGAAGCAGTTCGGCTTCGACAAGCCCGCATACGAACGCTTCTACATCATGATGAAGAACTTCCTGACGTTCGATTTCGGCAAGAGTTATTTCCGTGACGTCTCGGTCTTGGATCTCATCAAGGAGAAGCTTCCGGTCTCGATCTCGCTCGGCATCTGGATGACGCTGCTGACGTATCTGATCTCGATCCCGCTCGGCATTCGCAAGGCGGTGAAGGACGGCGAGCACTTCGATACCTGGTCGAGTGCCGTGCTCGTCATCGGCTACGCGATACCGGGCTTTCTATTCGCCGTTCTACTGCTCATTCTTTTCGCGGGCTCGTCGTTCTTCCAGTGGTTCCCGTCGCGAGGCCTGTTCTCCGACAACTGGGATCAGCTGTCGTTCCTCGGAAAAGTCGCCGACTATCTCTGGCACCTCGTGCTGCCGATGATCGCGATGGCCGTCGGCTCCTTCACCGCGATGACGTTCCTGACGAAGAACTCGTTCCTCGACGAGATCCGCAAACAATACGTCGTCGCGGCGCGCGCCAAGGGGCTGACCGAGAATCAGGTGCTGTACGGACATGTCTTCCGCAACGCCATGCTGCTCGTCATCTCGGGCTTTCCGTCGGCCTTCATCAGCGCGTTCTTCTCGGGCGCATTGTTGATCGAAACGATATTCTCGCTTGACGGTCTCGGGCTCCTCTCGTTCGAAAGCATCGAGAAGCGCGACTATCCCGTCGTCTTCGCATCGCTTTACATCTTCTCGCTTGTCGGCCTGTTCGTCGGCATTCTGTCGGACTTCGTCTATACCCTCGTCGATCCGCGCATCGACTTCGAGACGCGCGAGGTATGACGATGGACCAGCGAACCGAACGCACATCAGACGCCACGGTTGCCCCGGCCGAGAAGCCCAGAACGTCACTCTTGGCGAGATTGCGCCAACGCTTCCGCCTCTCGCCGGTCAACAAGCGCCGTCTCGAACGCTTCAAGTCCCACAAGATCGGCTATCGCTCGTTCATCATTTTCACGGCCCTGTTCGTCGGCTCGCTGTTCGCTGAGTTCGTCGCGAACGACCGTCCGCTGATCGTCAGCTACAAGGGCGAAATCCTGTTCCCGGTGCTCGTCGATTATCCGGAAGAAAAGTTCGGCGGCTTTCTCGCCGTGACCGACTACCGGACGCCCGATATCGCCAACGAGATCAACGCCAACGGCTGGATGCTCTGGCCGCCGATCCGCTATTCGTACGCGACGATCAATAAGGATTATCCGGGTCGCATCGGCGACAACGGTGTCTGCCTCGGCTATCCCGCGCCGCCACCTTGGGCAACGAAACTCAAGCTCTGCGAGGCGCCGGCCGACCAGGTCGCGCGCTTTGAGAAGCTTGGAAACACCAATTGGCTCGGCCTCGATGACCAGGGCCGCGATGTACTCGCGCGCGTCATCTACGGCTTCCGTGTTTCAGTGCTGTTCGGCCTGATCCTGACAGTCGTCTCCTCCGCCGTCGGCATTCTCGCGGGCGCCGTGCAAGGCTACTTCGGCGGCCGCGTCGACCTCATCTTCCAGCGCTTGCTCGAAATCTGGAATTCGATCCCAGAGCTGTTCGTGTTGCTGATCCTGTCATCCCTCTTCGTTCCGGGATTCTGGACACTACTCGGCATCCTGATGATCTTCAGCTGGACCTCTCTCGTCGGCCTCGTCCGCGCCGAGTTCCTGCGCGGCCGGAACCTCGAGTACGTCCGCGCCGCACGTGCGCTCGGACTTTCCGACTGGCAGATCATGTTCAAGCACCTGCTGCCGAACGCGATGGTCGC
>JAEWCT010000116.1 GCA_023390485.1 Pseudomonadota bacterium | reverse complement strand
CCTCGAACAGGCAATAGCCGAAAAAGAACACGCCAGCGACAAATCCGAAGGCCTCGGGCTCGATGGCGAGATCCGCATTCATCTGAAGAGCTGCGAAGCTGATGTTCACGCGATCGAGGTAGGCCGTGAAATAGGCCGCGATCAGAAGCGGCAAGACGCGATACTGCACTTTTGCGAGCGCACGCGACAACGGCGGCAGTGACATGTGATGGGATTCCGTGATGCGGGGTTCGTAAAATAAATCAGCGTTTGCACGAGGTGTGCGCGGAGCTTTCAACCCTCTACGCCGAGGCTTTGATCTGGGGTCGCTTCATCGCGGATCGCGGCGAGGCGCTTGTAGTAGAGGTCGCTGTAAATCGACACTTCGAGCCGATCCACACCCGCAAGCGATCGCACGTTCTGGTCGATCACATCGAGGAGTTCGCGGTCGGTCTGGCAGATGAACTCCGTCAGGATGTCGTAGCGTCCGGCGCAGATCGCGATGTAGGTCGTATTGGCCAGTCCTGCCAGCGCATCCGCCACATCCTTCACGCGATGACCGGCTGCCACGTTGATCCCGACCCATGCCATCGAACGGTATTCAAGGCTCATCGGATTGATCAATGCGATGACGCTGACGGTGCCGGTATCGGATAGATTCTTGAAGCGCAGACGCACCTGGCCTTCCGAGACGCCGAGCTCCTCCGCCACTTGCAAGAACGGCTTGCGGCCATCCTCGCTCAGCGAGCGAATGATGCGAACGTCCATCGCATCGATTTCTCGCGGCCGCACGCCCGTTTCGGTGCCGACCTTGTTCTGTGCCGCCGCGAAGTGCGCGAGCTGATAGTGCAGACTGAGGTACGGCATGGCTTCGATGGTCTGAATGCCGTCGATCTTGCCGACTTCGTTTTCGATGGTTGCCTGCAGCGCGGCGCGATCGCGACAAAGGACTTCGGCGAAGAGCGAATAATGGGAATGCGAGACGACGACATAGTCGACGGAAGGAATTTTTTGCAGCTCGCGCGCAATCTCGCTGGCGGGGCGGTCCGGCCGGTTCGTCATTGAGAGCAGCGCCGACGCTCCATAGCCAAGCACCGTCGGGTCGGTCACCGCTGTGATCAGCATCACACGCTGCTCGATGAGATCGAGCACGCGCGTGCGCGCCGTCTTTTCGGTTATCCCTACCTCGCGCGCGATGCGCGAAAACGGCATGCGTCCGTCCGCCTGAAGCAGCGAAACGATGCTTCGATCCAGATCATCGAGCGATGCAACGAGCCGGAGATAGTCCGGCGTCGTCAGTGTCACTTTCATTCAATCCTCCCCCAGGCCGGCACGAAGCGCCGCCGTTCACGAACAAGCGCGAAGCCGCCATCGGATCAAGTCCGTAATGCGTTTCCCAGCCTTGACACGGTAGTTGATACGAATTACAGTATTATCAGATCATATTTCGACGAATTACGGTACGAGGAGCGCCCATCGGTGAAAGTAGGCATTTTGCAGGAAGGCGAAGTGATGCCGGGTGCGAGCTATGCCCAGCGCTACCGGGAAATGATTGAAGAGGTTGCTCTGGCGGACAAGCTGGGGTTCTCGACCTGGGGGACTTCCGAACAACATTTCAGCCCTCCCCGATTTACGGTCTCTGCACCCGAGGTGCTCTATTCCGCGATCTCGCAGCATACCAAGCGGATCAAGCTCCGCATTATGTGCTCGGTTCTGCTGAAATGGAATCATCCAATTCTCGTCGCTGAACGCCTCGCGACGCTTAACATCGTTTCCAACGGCCGCGCGGAAATCGGTACGGCGCGCTCAAACAATCTCACGACGTTGGGTGCCTTCGGCGTCAAGCCGACGGAGACGACCGAGCAATGGAACGATTCCATGGAGGTGCTTGCCAAGATCTTCGCCAGCGACCAGCTCGAGCACGATGGCCCGGTGTGGAAGATTCCGAAGCGGACGATTGTCCCGTCGTTCGACAAGGCGCACCATCCTGCCGTGTCCGTTGCGGCATCCAGCATCAAGACCCACGCCTCGGCGGGCGAGATGCAGATCGGCGCGATGTGCTTCGAAAACTACTTCGGGTTCGATTACCTGCAGCAGTGCATCGATGCTTACCGTGCGGCTTACCCGCGTGGGAAAAACCTCATGCCCAACCCCAATGAATACATGGGGCTTTACGTTGCCACAGCGTTCTGCGGGCAGACGCGCGAGGAAGCGGTGCGCGTGGCGCGCGATGTCACGCTCGGGTATTTCAAATTCATTCTCGATCTCTATGTGCCGCTCTCAAAGAACCCGAGCTACGAATATCTCGATCGCATCCAGCTTCTCGAAGCCAACGAGACAAATCTCGACTTCCTGCTGAGCGAGACGGCATCCGTGCTCGTCGGTTCCCCGGCGGACTTCATCGAGCGGCTGCGCAAGCTTGAAGCCATGGGCATCGATGAGGTTCTTCTGCGCATCGACGGCGTTCCGCACGAAGACATCATGAAGAGCATCCACCTGATCGGCACCGAGGTTATTCCCGTCGTCGACCGCGATTATAAGATTGCAGCTGAATGACCGACAGCACTCCCGAACCAGCCGATCTCATCGTTCTCAGCCGCCGTGTCATCACGATGGATCCTGAGACCGACGCGCGGATAGAGGCCGTTGCGGTTAGGGGGAAGCGCATTCTGCGTCTCCTCCGCAGAGAGGACATCGCGTCCGTCACCAACGAAAAGACGCGTATTATCGATGTCGGCGACCGGCCAGTCATGCCTGGCTTCGTCGATCCGCACGCCCATATCGAGGTCGCCTGCCGTTCGTCTTTCGGCGTCGTCGATTGCAGAGCGCCCGGATGCGGGACAATCGATGAGGTCATCGCGGCGCTCTCGGCGAAGGCCGTCGAGACGCCTCCCGGCGAATGGGTTGTCGGTCAGGCCAACCTCTTTTTCGATCGCAAGCTCGCCGAAAAGCGCTTTCCAACGCGCTATGAGCTGGACCGGGTCAGTACCTCGCACCCTGTTGCGTTGCGCGCTGGCGGCCATCTGACCATTCTCAACTCGAAGGCGCTCGCGGTCTGCATGATCGACCGCAATTATTCGCCGCCTCCGTATTCGATCACGGGGCTTCCGAGCGTCGAGCGCGACGAGTCGGGCGAGCCGACCGGCATCGTGAAGGAGATGGATAATCTGCTACCGTTCTCAGCGATGGATCGCGAACAGCTCGCGGCCGCGTTGGAGACCGGCATTCCGAAGCTCTTCACGCAATTCGGCGTCACCACGATCGGAGAAATTTCCGAGACGGTCGACGGATTGCAGATCATGAACGATCTTGCCGCCCGCGATGAGCTGCCGGTCTCCGTCCGGACCTATATTTGGGCACCGGGCACGCTTTCGCTCGAAGCCGCGTGCAACTGGAAAAAGAGCATTTCCGTCACGGCGTCCGACGATCTCTTTCGCATTCAGGGCGTGAAGCTGTTTGCGGACGGCGGCTTCTCGGCCAAAAGCGCGGCCGTCAAAAATCCGTATCTCGTATGCGGTTGCCGCGGCGGCCATACCTTCCGCGGCGAGGTTGCGCTCGATAAGGCCTTTGCGCAGAAGGCGATCCAATTGACGCAAAACGCCGGCCTGCAGTTGGCTGTCCATGCCAACGGCGATCGCGCCCAGGAATGGGTGTGCGATACGGTTCTCGAAATGGGCGGCGCGCCGACCGGGCGCGTACGCACGCGCATCGAACACGCCGGCAACCTGATGCCTTCGGAAGTGACGGCGGACAAGTGGGCCGCGGCGGGCATCATTCCCGTCCCACAGCCAGTGTTCCTCTACACATTCGGCGAGTACTTCCCCGATTACCTCGGCGACTACGGCAAGCTCGGCCGCTTCTCGTTCGCCACGCTCATGAAGCAGGGCTGGCGTCTGTCGGGCAGTTCGGACGTGTGGGTCGGCTCGGAAAGCGGCGCGACGAACCCGCTCTTCGGCGTGTGGTGCTGCCTCAAGCGGCAAACGTATTCCGGCGCAACGCTCGACGCCGAGGAGGCAATCACACTCGATCAGGCGCTTCGGCTCCATACGCTCGACGCGGCGGCCGTGCTCGGTGAAGACGACGTTCGCGGCAGCCTCGCTCCGGGCAAGTTCGCCGATTTGATCGTCCTCGATCGCGACCCGCACGCGGTTGCGGTCGACGACCTGCCGAAAATCAAAGTCGATCACGTGTTCAAGAACGGCAAGCAGATCTGGAACCGAAATGGCACTGACGCTGCAAACTGACAGGCTGACAACGGAGCGCCCGCAATTGGTTGATTCCGGCGCGTTTCGTTCGGCCATGGGCGACATGCCCGGAGCCGTTACGGTCATCACGTCGTGGGGCCCCGACGGCGCTCCGTCCGGCGCGACGCTTTCGGCGGTTGTTTCGCTGTCTCTCGACCCACCGCAAATGCTGGCGTGCTTCGATCATGCATCGAACACACTCGGCGCCATTCAGTCTCATGGCCGATTTCTGGTGCACGTCCTCGCCCATGGCCAGCAGGACATCGCGATGACGTTCTCCGGCAAATCCCCGAATAAGTTTCGCGATATTGCTTGGGACTCAGGCGTCCTCGGCTTGCCTAAGATCGAAGGCTGCGTCGTCGCCGTTGCATGCGAGGTCGAGAAGATCATCGAGTCCGGCGACCACAAGATCGTCATCGGCCGCGTGCTCGAAGTCGATCGCGAAAGCGCGCTGAACCCGATCGTCTACGCACGCCGGAAGATGCTGCCATTCGAAAACGACGGAGCGAACCGATGATACGCCTTACAGTGATTTACGGTGTGCCTGCCGACGCTGCGAAGTTCGATGCGTACTACAAAGACGTGCACGCTCCGCTCGCCGCGAAGATGCCTCACCTCAAGAACTTCAGCTATAGCCGCGGTCCGGTCGCCAGCAGCGATCCCGTGAAGCCGGTGCATCTCGTCGCCTATCTCGATTACGCATCAAAAGCCGATCTCGAGGCGTCGCTTGCATCCGAAGAAGGCAAGGCGGCCGTTGCCGACGTTGGAAACTTCGCCGATGGCGGCGCGACCATCCTGACGACCGAGATCTGAAACGCTCGAACGTGACAGGCACAAAACCAAGGAGGCTGGGAATGCGAGGTTTCGACCCAGAACTCGAACGGCGCATTCGCGCTTTCGAAGATACAAGTGCGGACGATGTGGGCTTTACCGTATGGGACTGGCTCGCGCTCATCACGCTCGGGATCATATTCCCCGCCGGCCTTCTGATCTGGGGATGGCCCTGGTGACACGCTCCACCGCACCAACAATCGCTTTCATTCCATGAGCGGCAGACCCTGCTCGCTCGCACTCAACCAGCGTAGGTGAAACACCAAATGTCGATAGTCGAAACCGTCGAAATGAAGTCCACCTCGAAGCAAACGACCGACTTTCTGTCGGCTCAGCATAAGCTGGTCATCGGTGGGATCGAGGCACCCGGCACGACTGGCGAGACCTTTCAGACGTTCGATCCGGCAATCGGCAAGGTGCTGACATCCGTTCCGCATGCAAAGCAGGCGGACGTCGATGCGGCGGTCGCCGCGGCGCAGGCGGCGCAGCCGGTGTGGCAGAGAATGGCGCCGAGTGAACGTGCGGCGCTCTTGCTGCGGTTCGCGGATCTGATCGAACGCGATACGGCGTGGATTTCGGAAGTCGAAAGCCTGGATTCCGGAAAGCCCAAGTTGCACATCGCAGCGGTCGACATTCCGCTCGGCGTCGGCGCGCTTCGCTATAACGCCGGCTGGTGCACCAAGCTCGCCGGCGAAACGATCCCCGTCAGCTCGCCTGACATGCACGTCTACACGCGCCGCGAACCGGTCGGCGTGGTCGCCGCGATCGTGCCCTGGAATTTCCCGCTCTGCCAGGCTTGCTTCAAGATCGCGCCCGCTCTGGCGGCCGGCTGCACAGTCATCTTAAAGCCCGCCGAGCAGACGCCGCTTTCGGCTCTCATTCTCGGAAAGCTGGCTCTCGAAGCCGGCATCCCGCCCGGCGTTCTCAATGTTCTGACCGGCGAAGGCGCGACGACGGGCCAAGCCTTGGTCGAGCATCCGGGCGTCGCCAAGATCTCATTCACAGGGTCGGAAGAAGTCGGCAAGCATATCGCGCGCAGCGCTTCCAAAACGCTGAAGCACGTGTCGCTTGAGCTTGGCGGCAAAAATCCGAACATCATCTTTGCGGATTGCGACGTCGAGGCTGCCGCCTCGGTCGCTGCGGGCGCCATCTTCTTCTACAGCGGGCAGGTCTGCTCCGCGGGCTCACGTCTCATGGTCGATGCGGCCGTCTACGACCGTGTCGTCGATCGCGTCGTGTCGGAAGCGAAGCAACTGAAGCTCGGACACGGTCTCAACG
>JAEWCT010000385.1 GCA_023390485.1 Pseudomonadota bacterium | reverse complement strand
CGACCTTGATGATGGCGCTTGTCGCAGCGAAGATGCACATGCCGATCGTGATCGCAAAAAGCTGCACTGCGAGCGGCATCGTCATGATGATTGTCAGTTTCGTATCCTGCGCGGCCTGGATCGCGATAAGGGCCAGGCTCATGCCGAGAACGTAGCCGATAAGGCCGGATAAAATGGCCTGAATGAGAATGACCTTCACGATGTAGCCCGCACCGGCGCCAAGAGCGCGCAACGTGGCAAACTCGTTGATGTGGTCTTTCGTGCTCGAGTAAAGCGTCTGGGCGACGATGACAATACCGACGATTAGGCCGAGAAGCTTACCAGCATCGAGCGCAGCGCCTGCGCCGGTTTGTTTCAACCAGTAATCCTGGCTGCGTGTGCGGAATTGCGCCTGCGTCAAAACTTCTGTGTCGGGAAGCCGCCTCTCGATTTCCTTACGCACTGTTTCGATATTGGCGCCCGGCAAGAGCGTCACACGCTGGTAGCTCGCCTGATCCTGATTGGCGCCTGCCAGACGGCGGGACTCTTCGAGCGACGTGAAGACAAAAGGCAGCGTGGTGAACGAGCGCACGCGCTTGGTGATGGCGACGAGCTTAACCGTCGTGCCATTGAGCTCGGCCACGTCATCGAGTTGGCCGACGCCGAGATCGTTGAAATAGCTCCGGTCGATCGCAACCGTGTTCGGCGCTTCGAGCGCTTCGCGGCTGCCGTCGGTGATATTCAAGGGCAGCGCTTTCGGGCTGTCGCCGGCCGTGCCGATCAGCAGAACTGTGGTCTCGCCGCCAAGCGGCTTCCGCCACCGGGCGAATGAAACGAGCATGTCTTCCGAGTCTGCGACGCCCGGGGCCGACAACGCCATGTAGCGCTCGCGGCCCGACAGGAATGACGGATCGTCGTAGCTCTTCGTCCCGAGCGGAACGACCCAAAGATCAGCAGGCGCCGCATCGATGATGGCGGCGATCTTGTTGGCGGAGCCGAGATAGATACCAGACTGCACCGCGACGAGCACGACGGAGAACATGATGCCGACCACGGTGACGAAAAAGCTCAAGCGGTCATGGAAGAGATTGCGATACGCAAGCTTCACCACCATCGGCAGTGTGCGCTTGCCCTGCCGGGCCCGCGGCGACGGTGCGGTTCTCGTCTTCGCGAAGGTTGGCGCTGAAGCTGCAAGTTCCATGACCCTTTTCCCCTCCTTGAGGCAATGGTCGAGATTTGACGATAGCGGTTCGGTTTGAGCTTTCCCAGGGCCGGGAGTGCGGATGGCCCTGGGCCTTTAGAATTAGGCTTAGCGTTACTCGCAGGGCACATCGACGAGCCCGGCAATGGCCGGCGAGTAGCGGCGGCAGACGTGCTTGGTTTCTGCGGTGGCAGTGGTCGTTTCGGTATCCGCCTTCGCGGTGGTCTCAGTTTTGTCCGTCGTCGCCAAAGCCTGCTTGATCGATCCGGTGGTGACATTCTTGGCCGGCGTCGTCGTTTCGTTCGCAGCGCCCGGCGTCTTTTCGATCACCGTCGTCGTCGCCGGATCGGAAGAAAGCTTGTCCTCGAGCTTGGCGGTCTGAACGACCGGCGTAACCGGAGCCTTCACCGGCGCATCGGCAACTTCGGTAACTGGGGCGCGCTTGACCTTGGCGACTTTGCGAGCAGGAGCATCGTCCTGATAATCGCGACGCACATAACGGGGGCGTTCGTCGCGCCGATAATCCCTGGCGCTCATATTCTCGGCGGAGTGCGCAATGAACGTTCCGAGGGGGAAACCGAAGCCGAGACGGACGCCGGCGTTCGCGGCATTTGTCATCGTGGTGCCGGCCAGTACGGCGGCGGCGAGGGCGAAAGCGATCTTGGTCATGTGAACCTCCAGCGGCAACTTTGTTTCTATCTCGTCGCCGGTCCTCGCCGGCTATGAGAGGAGAATGCCTCAGCGCTGCATCCGCCGCTGTTCCAGCCGGAACACCGCGATCGAATTCAGAAATTCTGGATTTATATAGTTAAATCAGTAACTTGTTAAATTCTGACCGAACGCTTCCAGCCAGAATTTTGCTTGCCCGGTCATGCCGCGATCCTGAGCCCCAGGTCGTCGCCAACATTGTGTGCCACGGGGGCGGTCGACGCATCGAGAGCCATCAGCAATTGCTGTGCGTTGAACCCGAAGCGGATGTTCAGCGGACGCTGCGCCGCTTCACGCACGGCTGCAGCCCAAATCCGGAAGCCTCGGTCCAGAAACAAGGCCTTGAGACGACGGCTTGCGAACACGTCGAGAAGCGCGCGAAAGCGGAGCGCGGTCGCCAGACGGGTAGCGTCAGGAGCTTCAAACTCAGCCCACAGATCGTCTTCGAGAACGCGGATCTCGTCCTCCCTGAGACCGCGGAGAAGCGCCAGCCCCTGACCGCGCTCGATAAGCATCTCTATGATGACGTTAAGCTCCGAAGCGTTAACCGCCGGAACGTCGGCAAGATCGATACTCGCACGCATGGCACTCTCTCCTGAACGCCGATCAAGCAGCGATGCTGCCGAATGCCGACCACGGCGAACCCGCAAGCACGATGATGTCGCGAGCCTTGAGTTCACCAAGCTGAAAATGAACCTCCTGGCCTTCGAGATCGTCGAAGCGATTGCGAATGGCGCTGCCTTCGAAACGATAGGCGCGGCCGTCTTCAGCGCGGATTACGCCGACCCCGAGATCGCGCCGGAATTTTTTGATTTCTCCGTACATTTGTTCTCTCCATGAGGCTGCCAGGATGGCCGCTTTCTTCCATGGCTGCATCATGCAAAAGACCTTGATTCTCTGCTGTTCCTGACGGGACACGTCGCACACGGATAATAAATTTTGCGACGAAGTTTGCGTCTTCTTGAGGCCAATGAAGAATTCGAAAT
>JAEWCT010000370.1 GCA_023390485.1 Pseudomonadota bacterium | reverse complement strand
GCAATGAGCAGATCGTTACAGGGCTAGTCGAAGAACTCGATGCGGAAATACGCCTCGGCTCCAACGTCGTCGCGGTTGAGCCTTTGCCCGACGGTACATATAAAATCGAGTTACAGGCCAACGGCGTTCAAGAGGTAGCAACCGCCGACCTCGTCATTGTGGCGCTCCCCCTCACATCCCTTTCGACGATCTATTGGCGGTCCGTGCCGCTGCAACGGGCGATCGCTAGACACGTCGCATATTACGATCGTCCCGCTCACTATGTTCGAGCCACGCTGCTATTCAAGAGACCGTTCTGGCGTGAGCATCTTCCCACAGACTGGTGGTACCTCGACGCGTTCGATGGTAGCTGCGTCTATGATGAAGGCGCTCGAAATGATTTTTCTGGCTGCGGAGCCTTAGCCTTTTTGATCGCCGGCAATGCCGCGCTGGCACTTGCGAATTTGCCCGATGACCGCATCGAACAACTGTGCCTCGATGCCTTGCCGCTTGAACTCGCCGAAGGAAGAGACCTCATCATCGATCGACGTATCCATCGCTGGATGGCGTCGGTCAACGCCATACCCGGCGGGCTACCGGTCCGTCAGCACACCGATAGTCATCGCCCCGATCCCGAAAATCTTCCCGGACTTGTCTTGGTTGGAGACTATATTTTTGACGCAACGCTCAACGGCGCCTTTGATTCTGCGGACGCCGCAACAGACATCGTCATGGCGGAAATTCTGATCCGCCGCCGCGCGGAGCTTGGTGCACCCAACAGAGAACCAGCACCGATAGCTGAAACTTTAGCGCAGCTATGCCCCGTTTCGATCCTCGCCGACATACTGAGGATGACATGGGGCTTAGACAGAAATTCAAAGATACTGCACATCGGTTCTGGGTCGGGGCGAACCGTCGCCGCACTGAGGTCTCTTGGCTATGACGCGATTGGTGTGGAGTGCAGCAGGTCCGCGGTCGCGCCAATCTCACCCGAAGTTGGAGACTTCAATCTCTATTGTGAGTTTGACGACCTGCCATTCAAAGACCAGTCCTTTGACGCGGTTATCGAGAGTGGACTTTGCCGCCTTCCACAAACCAGAATTTCAAAAGCGATCGAGGAAATTCGGCGCGTAACACGGCATGGTCTCGTTCTTGGGTCCATTGCAACAGATTTGCCGATTGATTTGATCGAGCGTCACGAACTTCTCAATAGTGTGGAGACGCTGGGCTCTCGGTGGGACTGGTCAGAGAAGCTTTGCGAAGCGGGCTTCAGTCACGCGCTCATGGATCCGGTTCTACTCAACGAAGCGTGGAAGATCGCCGAAGCAGCTGGAGCCGGACCCGGACATTGGTTCGAAGACGCGGAAAGCCTGATGTACTGCATCTACGAGCCCAAACACGTTGAAGTCCAAAAGGAACTTCCAAGCCTCAGCCCGCGCGATGACGTTTCGATCGCCGCCGAATAGTTCAAGGAGTGACCCATGCTAGATGTTCACGCGCGAAAAAGTGAAGACATAGCGGCGCGGGCTTGGACAATCAGCTTCGAAGAAGGGAACGATCCGGCTGATTTTGGCTCGATTATCATCAGTCAGCCGCGCAATTTGCTTGCCGTGATGACCGAGCTCCAAACAGAGCAGATCGTTGCTTCGATGACTTCGGTAGCTCCGGGTGTCTTGACCATCGTCTGTCTGCCGCTTGGCGTGAATTGCCCCAAAAACATCGAGATCGACGCGGAGACTTGGATGCGTGACGCCGCTGGCCAAACGGTTAGAGCAGGCGTACGGACAGTCAGGCTTTTCTGTTCGCAAGATCGAGCTTTGATCTACGCAGCCACTGATCATATTCATTCCGTTATCGACGCCGTCGTTCGGTTCACTGTCGCACAACGTGAAACGATTGAACTCGAGAAGGCAATGAACGCCGCGTGGTCGTCGATCGACGCCGATGTACCGTTGACTCGTTCCGTAACGCGACATCGGCAGGCCTATCAAAAGCATTTGGACGAAATGAACGAACGCTCGGCGCGCATGAAAGCCAAGCATCTTCGAATCTGCCGCGCACTGGAACAGCTCGATACGGATTCTGATGAGTTATCTAGGCGCGTCTTTTCGGAGCTCGTGCTCGCTGGTGCGCTCTATGAGCGTGTCGAAGAGTTGGAGGACCCAATCGAGTTCGCCTTAGATCAGTATGAAATTGCCAACACAAAGCTGTTTGAAGAAAAAAATGCGGCGAAAGAACAAAGAACGGCAATGATTGGACACTTCCTGGAAGCCGGAATCATTGAGCTGCTGCTTCTTCAATTGCCATTTTTCAATTAAGGCCGCGGTCAGACAAACGGCATGCTGGCCGGCGCATAGCCACAAACTCATAAGCCGTAACAACAAATTCAGTGGGAATATTGCCATGGATATCAAGACTAGGTCGCACGGCTACGCGATCGCCTTCTCCTCAATCATGATGCTTTCGGCTCTCAACCCGCAGTTCCGGCACATTGTCGCTGCCGACGCATTTGCTGGCTGCGGTTACGATAATCGGAGTTGGGATGAGTTGCCCTATGGAGTGCGACGGGCTTGGGCGATGCTTGGCTATAGTCGCGGCCTCTGGGATTCAGATAGAACAACGCGTTCGGAGGGGGAAAGCTGGTCCCAGCTAACCGCGAGACAGAGGCAGGCTGCCGCGGCACTCGGCTATTCACAGTCGTCCTGGGATAACGATTGTGGAGCTGCCGCGGACATCGACTAAGCCCGCGCTCGAAGATCGAGGCCCGGGCCCTATTGCAAAGTCGAAATCGGTATCTCGGGCTACCGCGGCATTGCCGTTTGGGTTCGTCGACTGCTCTGCCTATCGCGAGCTTGGCGCGTTTTCGATGAAAGATCAGGAAAGGAAGTTGCGAATTTCCTCGGCGATATGGTCAGCGTGGGTTTCGAGCGCGAAGTGGCCTGTGTCCAAGAATTTGACCACCGCATTCGGGTTATCGCGCCTGAAGGCCTCGGCCCCCGGCGGCAGGAAGAATGGGTCGTTCTTGCCCCAGACCGCTAGCAAGCGCGGTTTATGTGTGCGGAAGTAGTCCTGGAATTTCGGATAGAGCGCGACGTTGCTCTTGTAGTCACCGAAGAGGTCGAGCTGCACCTCGTCTGATCCTGGCCGCGCAAGATAAAAGCTATCAAGTGAATAGCCGTCGGGCGAGACTGCAGTCGCATCCGAAACACCGTGCGTATACTGCCAGACCGTCGCTTCCGGCGTCAGGAACTGACGAAGCGCCGCTCGATTGGCTTCAGAGGGATTTTTCCAGTAGGCCTGAATGGGATTCCATCCCTCGCTTAAACCTTCCTCATAGGCATTGCCATTTTGCGAAATGACCGCGGTGATGCGCTCCGGGTGCTTCAATGCGAGGCGAAAGCCTGTGGGAGCGCCATAGTCGAAAACGTAAATCGCGAACTTCTTAAGTCCTATCACCTCCGTGAAGCGGTCGATGACGGCGGCTATGTTGTCGAACGTATACGCGAATTTTTCGCGAGGCGGCATATCCGACCGACCGAAGCCTGGAAGATCGGGTGCCACGATATGAAAGCGGTTGGCGAGAAGAGGGATGAGATCGCGGAACATATGGCTTGAACTCGGAAACCCATGAAGCAGGAGGATTGTCGATCCGTCCTTCGGGCCTGCCTCGCGATAGAAAACATTGAAACCGTCGATATTGACCTTCTCGAAGCTGACTTTGGTCATCGTTGTTCTCCGTTCGATCCGTTTAAATTATGTTTTAATGGTTATCCGTGCGCGCGCCGTTCGCGCATGTGATGCCCATCCTCCGTTGCGATGTCCCAGTAAATAGACGAGTAACTGGCAAAATTACTATTAGAGGGTTATGGTGATTGGTGTGTAAGGCGAGTATTCATAACTTGTCAATGGGCCTTTTGCCGGTTATAGCATTGCGACGTCATTTGCAGGGCAATCGCCGTGAGTAACATCCGCCCAGCACCCATCTTCATCGCCGATGCCAAGGGTTTGGATTTCCTGAACACACTTGCCACGCCGGTTGATACCCCTGTCGAATGGCTTGGTTCCGGCGACGACCTCTTGGCGTGGCTCAAAGCGGCCGATCTCGTCCCAACGGATGTTCTTAAAACTTTAAAGGCCGGCGCCTTGCCGGGCGAACTGGATGCAGTCGCTGCGCAGGCCCGCTCGCTGCGCGAGTGGTTCCGCGGCTTCGTTCGAAAGCACAAGGGCAGGACTTTGAAGCCGAGTGCTCTACAGCAGCTCGACCCCCTCAATCGGATTCTGGAGCGTGACGAGGTCTTTGGCCAGGTCGCGCCGCGCGACCACGAAACCACGGTGATGCATGGCGCTTCCCTGATGTGGGTTGAGCAACGCCGTTGGCGTTCACCGGAAAGCCTTCTTCAGCCGATCGCGCGAGAAATGGCGAACGTCATCTGTTACGAGGATTTCAACCTCGTCAGAGCCTGCGAGGGACATGCCTGTACGCTGATGTTCGTCGATCGCACCAAGAGTCACCGAAGGCGTTGGTGCAGCATGGCTGTCTGCGGTAACCGCGCGAAACAGGCCGCGCTTCGCGAACGATCAAGGTAACCCCTGAGCTGAACCTTGGTCGTCTGCTCGGTGTCAGCAACGCCGACGTTGACCCAAATGCGATGCATGCATGTTTGCAAGGGCTCGGCCCGGGCCCGAAAATCAAGAATCCGCTGAAATCAATGGCGCACCCGGCAGGATTCGAACCTGCGACCTTCGCCTTCGGAGGGCGACACTCTATCCAGCTGAGCTACGGGTGCCTTCGGCGAGACTGATAGCCCATTCGTCGATGGGCCGCAAATGCAGTCACCTGCGGCCCGGTAACCTATAAAATTGACGGCGCACTGTGGCGCCCCGGCGCGCTACACGCCTGCGACGCGTTCCGAGCCGCTACAACCCTCAGTAACGGCAGGGCTTGGCGACGACCACGCATTTTGCGAGCAGGATCGCGCCCTTCTTGCAATCCCACTGCTTGCCTTGCGCGTTCCAGAAGTCGGAATAACGGGGGCCATAGAGGCTGCGGACCGTCCGTCTCCAGTTTTCGCGGGCCTCGATTCGGGCCTTTGCCGAACCCGTTCCGAGAATGCCGGTAGCGGTCGCGACACCCTCGACCGGGGCGCGGCAGCGCGGCAGCGCGTTCGCCTCGACAACGCCGAAAGTCGAAACGATGGCCGCCGCAGCGGCGAGAAGGCCTGCAAATTTGACGGTCGTGCGCATGACAAATAGTCTCCCCATTGCGACGGTTTGCAACTATGCCGGCCTGCATCCTACATAGGTGCTGACGGACATCAGCCATGGGGCAGAGGCAGCTGTCAACGGACCGCTGGGCCCAATGGGCAGATTGATCCGCTAGCATGCGATAGTGGCTGCGATTTCGCCGGGAAACGTGTTTTCTGCGGCACTCTCGCGTCCTATTAATTGCCGCGCACGACGTCATCCGATCGGCCTCGCGCCATGGCCAAAAGAGCAAAGATGCAGCAGAAAAAAGTCGATCAACCGCCAGTCGAAGGCGCGGCCGAAAAAGTCCCGGTCATCAAGGGAAGCCACGTCTACCTGATTGATGGCTCAGGCTATATTTTCCGTGCGTTCCACGCGCTCCCGCCATTGACGCGCCCGTCCGACCGGCTGCCCGTGGGCGCCGTGCACGGCTTCTGCGCCATGCTCTGGAAGCTCCTGCGGGAGTCGAAGGCATCCGAAGCGCCGACGCACATCGCCGTCATCTTCGACGCCGGGCGCGAAACCTTCCGGAACGATATCTATCCCCAATACAAGGCGCATCGTCCGCCGCCGCCCGAGGAGCTCATTCCGCAGTTCCCGCTCATCCGCGACGCGGTGAAGGCCTTCAACGTCGCCTGCATCGAGCTCGACCGCTATGAAGCCGACGATCTGATCGCGACCTACGCCAAGGTTGCCGTGGAAGCCGGCGGCGATGTCACGATCGTGTCATCCGACAAAGACCTGATGCAACTCGTCCGCCCCGGCGTCACGATGTTCGACGGCATGAAAGCCAAACGCATCGGCCGCGACGAGGTCATCGAGAAGTTCGGCGTGCCGCCCGAAAAGGTCATCGACGTTCAGGCGCTTGCGGGCGACTCGATCGATAACGTCCCGGGCGTGCCGGGCATCGGCATCAAAACGGCGGCCGAGCTTATTTCGACGTATGGCGATCTCGATTCCCTGCTGGCGCGGGCAGGCGAGATCAAGCAGCCGAAGCGGCGTGAGAAGCTCATCGAATTCGCCGAGCAGGCGCGGGTTTCGCGTCAGCTTGTTCTTCTGAAAGAGGACGTGCCGCTCGAGACCGAAATCGCTGACCTGGGCGTTCGCGACCCGAAGGCCGATTCGCTTCTCGGCTTCCTGCGCGAAATGGAATTCAGCACGCTGACCAAACGCATCGCCGAAGGTCTGGGCGCCGAGCCCCCGCCGCCGCTTGCGGTTTCGGTGGGCTCGAGTATCAAGCCGAAGCAGCAAGCGACGTCGGATCAAATCGAAGCGCTGGGCGAAGAAACATCGTTCGAAGAAGTAACACCGGCAGCGGCCGTCGCCGCCGGAAGCGCAATCGCACGCGGGAAGGCGATCGACCGCAGCACATATGAAACGGTCGTGACGCGCGCAGAGCTCGAGAAATGGATCGGCAACGCCCGTGCAACAGGTTTCGTTGCCTTCGATACCGAAACCACTGACCTCGACGCAACACTTGCCGGCCTCGTCGGCATTTCGCTCAGCGTCGCGCCGGGTGAAGCTTGCTACATCCCGCTCGGCCATACGGGACCGAGCAACGATCTTTTCGGCGGTGATGATAATCGTCCGCCCCAGCTTGCAATCAACGAAGCCTTGGATCTTCTGCGCCCGCTGCTCGAGGACGCGTCAGTTCTCAAGATCGGTCAGAACATCAAGTACGATGCGCTGGTGATGAAGCGTTACGGCATCGCCGTGGCGCCGTTCGACGACACGATGCTGATTTCCTACGCGCTCGACGGCGGGCGCAACGCCCACGGCATGGACGTGCTCGCGGAGCGCCACCTCGGTCATGCCTGCATGACGTTCGCCCAGGCGATGGGCCAGGCTCCGGGCGCCAAGAAGTCCGAGAAGACGTTCGCTGCCATGCCTCTCGACAAGGCGACGGAATATGCTGCCGAAGATGCGGACGTGACACTGCGGCTCTGGAAGGTTCTTAAACCCCGCCTCGCCGCAGAGCGCGTGACGACGGTTTACGAGACGCTCGAACGCCCGCTCGTTCCCGTCATCGTCGCGATGGAGCACGCGGGCATCAAGGTCGATCGCGATATCCTCGCACGGCTGTCGAGCGCATTCGCGCAGCGTGCCGTGCGGCTCGAGGAAGAAATCAACGGGCTGGTCGGACACAAATTCAATCTCGGCTCGCCGAAGCAACTTGGAGAGCTGCTGTTCGATCGGCTGAAGCTGCCCGGCGGCAAGAAGACGAAGACCGGCCAATGGGAAACCCGCGCCAATCTGCTCGACGAACTCGCAGCCAACGAGGAACTCGACGGCGACGCCCGCCGGCTCATCAACATGATGCTCGAATGGCGCCAGATCTCGAAGCTTCGCTCGACCTATACCGACGCGTTGCCGGAGTTCATCGATCCCGCCACCGGCCGCATCCACACGAGCTACGCACTCGCTTCGACGACGACCGGCCGCCTCGCGTCATCCGATCCCAATTTGCAGAACATCCCGATCCGCACGAAGGAAGGCCGGGAAATTCGCACTGCCTTCATCGCCGATAAGGGCATGAAGCTGATCTCCGCCGACTACTCCCAAATCGAGCTGCGCGTTCTCGCCCACGTCGCCGACATTCCGCAGCTGAAGAAGGCTTTCGCAGAAGGCCTCGACATTCACGCCATGACGGCGTCCGAAATGTTCG
>JAEWCT010000087.1 GCA_023390485.1 Pseudomonadota bacterium | reverse complement strand
CTGGAACCCTTTGCTCGCGATTCCGCCCACACGAACGAACTTGCTGAGAACGCCGACTTTAAAAAAGCGCTGGGCCTTCTGGCCGATCCAAATGTCCCGCTCGAGACGGTTTTTGATTATGCCTTCGGGCAGAACTGGCCGCTCTCGTGCGCAGCTTTTGCGGCTTTGAAAGAAAGGCCCGACGCTGCGGGCTGCGCGTCGAAAGTGCTGCCGCGTTTCGACGGATTGTCCGTCTGGCAAATGACGTTCGCATTCCAATATTTCTTGACGGCCGATCCGCGCCCGCCTGCCGGAGCGTTTCTCGTGGGGCTTCGCGACTGGTGGTCGGACAACATTCTTTTGCGTCACCTCCTTTCAGATCACTTCACCGCGCTCGGCGAGGACGAACTCGCCGAAGTTGGTCCCGAGGTCATGGCGCTGCCGCTCTGGAAGAGGGAGCAAATCAGGGATTTCCTGGCGCTTGTCAGTCACCCGATGGCGGTACGTCTCGCGGCGAAGGTCGCGCCCGCCAGTCCTCAGCAGGAGACATCATCGACGACGTCCCCATCCCCATCATCGTTCCTGTCATCGATCGGCCGCTTCTGGGCGAACAACACCGAAAATGGACTTCTGATCGAACCTCAAGGCTGGAAAGATGCACTCGGCGCCGCCCAACGGCTGGTGGATGGCGGATCATTACGCATCCTTTTGGTCAGTGGCGAACCGTATGTCGGGAAGACGTCGTTTCTGAAACTTCTGGCCGACCGCATAGGCGCGAAAGAGTGGCGAGTTTTTCAGGCAAGCGGCGCCGATCTTCAAGCCGGGCAGATGTATATCGGCCAGCTCGAGGGACGCATCCGCGAGGTGCTCCAGGAACTGGACGCTGGCAACAAAGTGATTTGGTACGTGCCAGACCTCCTTGGCTTGGCGCTCAGCGGGACGCACCAAGCCCAGAGCGCGAGCATCCTGGATCAGATCTTGCCGGCAGTTGCGGCGGGACGTCTTCTCATCTGGGCTGAAGCCTCACTCGCCGCGACGACGAAGTTACAGCAGCTGAAGCCCGCAGTGAGGCGCCATCTCGAAATCGTCCGCATGGAGGACATGGACGAGGAGGAGGCGATCGAACTTGCCGAAACGCTCGCCGCACGCTTGGAAAAGACAACGCGGACGCCGATCGACCCGAGTTTCGCCCGGACATCGGTTGATGTCGCTCAAAGCTACCTGACCGCGATGCATCTTCCTGGCTCTGCGCTGTCTCTCATGAAAATGACGGCCGTTCGTTCGGAGAAAGAGAAAGTCAAACGTCTTGGCAGCCATGAGATCCTGGAAACGCTCTCGCAACTCACGGGGCTGCCGCTGTCGATCCTCGATGGTGCGGAACGCTTGAGCCTCGAAGAGGTCCGCGGTTTCTTCCAAGCCCGCGTCATTGGTCAGCCACACGCCGTCGCGGCACTGGTCGAGCGCATTGCGATGCTGAAATCCGGCCTCAACGATCCTGGGAAGCCGATCGGCGTTTTTCTGTTCGCGGGCCCGACCGGCACCGGCAAAACCGAGCTTGCGAAGACCGTTGCCGATTACCTTTTCGGCGCGGTCGATCGCATGATCCGGCTCGACATGAGCGAATATCAGACTTACGAGGGCGCGCAGAAAATACTGGGCGGCGGCAATCTTCCTGCCGATGCCGAGACGCTGGTGGCGCGAATCCGGAAGCAGCCGTTCTCAGTCGTGCTTCTGGACGAGTTCGAGAAGGCGCACCCGCAGATCTGGGACCTTTTCCTCCAGGTCTTCGACGAGGGCCGGCTGACGGACGCCACTGGACAGACCGCGGATTTTCGCCACTGCATCATCATCCTGACGTCGAACCTTGGCGCGACGACGCATCGCGATAGCGGCAGCATAGGTTTCAAGCCATCCTCTTCAGGTTTTACGGACGAACAAATCCACAAAGCCATTTCGCAGACATTCCGTCCCGAGTTTCAGAACCGTCTCGACAAAATCGTCGTATTCAAGCCGCTGACGCGCGAATTGATGCGCGGAATTCTCATGAAGGAACTCGCGCACATTTTCGAGCGGCGCGGTTTGAAAGACCGCGCATGGGCCGTCGAGTGGGATGCCAGCGCGCTCGAGTTCCTTCTCGAAAAAGGCTTTTCACCGGAGATGGGCGCGCGGCCGCTGAAGCGGGCCATCGATCACTACCTGATAGCGCCGCTCGCGGAAACGATCGTCGAGCGGCGTTTCCCCGAAGGCGACCAATTCGTCTTCGTGCGCCGCGATGGCGGTGCACTTCGCGCCGACTTCGTCGACCCCGACGGCAAGAGCGACGTTGTGGCTGCATCGCCGGACTCCGCCCAGGCTCTAACCGGCGCACCCGCGAGCCTGTTCGACATGATGCGCACGCCGTCTGGCGATACCGGCGAGATCGCAAGTCTTGCTGCCGCTCACGAACCAATCGTTCAGCGCATCGAGTCTGCCGAATGGTCAGCCGAAAAGTCGGAATTGACAGGCGAGATCGGATTGCCCGACTTCTGGTCGCGGGCCGATAGATCGCAAACGCTCGCCCGTCTGGAGTTGATGGACCGTATCGAGGTCGCAACTGAAACGGCCACCTCGCTCGAGGCGCGTCTGGCGCGGCAGACCGGAAAAAGCATGCGCGATCTGATCGCCCGGCTCGCCATGCAGATTCATCTCGTCAAAGAGGGGCTGAAGGATCTTGACGAAAAAGCGCCTGTCGAGGCCGCGCTCATCGTCGAACCGGCGTTTGTGATGGACGCCGATGATGGTGAGGCCGCAACGGCATGGTGTGCGGAACTCGGCAGCATGTACCGCGCCTGGGCCCGCAACAGGAACATGTACGCAAGCGAGATCGACGCCATTCCGGACGTGGATGGGAATGCGCTGATCGTTGGCGGTTTCGGAGCTTATCGCGCTCTTGCTCGCGAAGCCGGTCTGCATATTCTGGAGAAAAGCGAGGTTGGAGGCAGCCGCGTCACGGCGCACGTCCTCATTGCGAGCCTGCCGCTTGGAGACGCGTCGAAGGTCGAGATCCGCCGAACGCTTGCAGGAGCATTCGGAGCCAAAGCAAAACGCGGCACGAATATTATTCGTCGTTACAGGAAAGGGGCCACACCGCTCGTGCGGAATGGTGACGGCAGCGTTCGCAGTGGCCGGGTTGAAGACGTTCTGCGCGGCAACTTCGATCTCTTCGCGCTCGAACAGAATTAGGTGAAGCTCTCGAGGAGAGCAGTGTCAGTTCGATTGTTTCGATGCCTCAAGTTGAAGGCCGCTGCGATCGCTCAGCGCAAATGAAAAAAATTGGGGCGAATTGCTTATTGCAGACGGAAATTGGCAGTCTGTGGCGACTTTGCAACGTACACAGCATTTTGAGGCTATTCAATTTCTACAGGAAATACTCCCATTTCCGGGCAATGCTCACGTCGATAACAGTGGGATAGGAAAGCAAAGTCGATGGCTTTCTTTTTTTCGCGGCGAGTTGCGCGAAGGGGAATTCAAGAAAAATCGCCTGATGCCGGGAAGGGGAGCGATTTGAGTAGATTTTTGCGTGTCCGACGCCAAATGGCGTTTCCAGAAGAGATCGTCGTTATCCCAATCCAGCGAACGTAGTCTTAGCGCCAGCTTCCCGTCTGCCGTTTAGCGTGAGCTTCGAAGTACCCGAACTACTCAAGCCAATAATCAAAAGAAAACTTCCAAACACGATTTGGAGGGGGGAGAAGTCATGTCTTCATCGAACCAAATTTTGGGCCGTCCCGCTGCAAGATTTCTGCTTGCTTCCCTTGCGGCAACGCTCAGCATGGGCGTGTCGCACCAGGCGCTCGCCGCCTGTGCTGCAGGCAGCGCGCCAAATCAACTCGAATGTGAAGGCACGAGTTCAAACTTGCTCAACATCACGGTGGGACCGGGCAATCTTCCCGCGACCACGGGCATAGAGATCGTGCCTGTAAACGAAGCGGGAAGTCTTGCCAACAGCGGCAATATCACCATCAACAACAACACATTCAATGCTGTGAACATCATCGGTATCAATGCCGACGATGCGGGTGAATATGTCATCGATAACTCAGGCAATTTAGCCATTACGAGCTTCGGTCGCGGTCAGGCCTACGGCATTGCCGGCAACGGCGACACCGAAGAAATGACCGTCAATAACTCCGGTAATATATCGGTCGCGCGCGGACCGCTGACGCTGACCACAGTCACAGCGACCTCTTTGCAGGCAAGCGGCGGCAACTTGTCGGTTGCTGCGGGCATCTTCTCGGAAGAGGAGCTCGAAGCCCTCACTATCAATAACAGCGGAACCATATCTGCGACGGGCCAGCTGGCAACCGGCGTCTACAGCCGTGCTGGAGAATTCGAGCTCAATAACGAGGGGACGATCGAGCATACGGCTGGACGCGGTGCTGGTATCGCGATTGGTGCCGTTTCGGACAGCGGTGAAATTCGCTCTGCTACGATCAATAACGATGGCACAATCAAGGGCGATATCGTGGCTGTCGGTGGTGTCGCGGTGCGTTGGTGGGCTCTTTCAAACGGCCTCGGAACAGGCGGCGCGCAAACCGACGCTCGGTTGAATATCAACAGTCAGTTCGGCCAGCTCGATTCCGAGATAACAAACCGGGGAACGATCGACGGCAACATCTATTACGGCAACGGCGAACACACGCTCGTCAACGAAAAGGGCGCGACGTTGACTGGCAACATCGATGTTGATCAGCGTATGCAGGTTGTTACGGGAAGGACTTGTACGATCGGTGCCGACGGTTGCTTTGCCACTGCGACAACCACAGGCACGACAACTCTGGGCAACCCTGCTGCCGAAGAATTCAATGGCAATTCAGCATCTACGATAACGACGGGCGCAGCTTCCGGCACCACCACTTACACATTGAATATGTGGGGCACAAAGTCCTTCACATTCGACAATGCTGGAACCTATGTCGGAAATCTTACCGTCGAAACGCAGGGCACAAGCTCCGTCGGTTCGTTTGCCGTTCAGGATAGCCAAGTTACGATTATGCCCCATGTGTTTGGCGGCGGCGGGGCGAGCGCCGATACTGCAACCGGCGCAGGCACGATTGCTTTGATCGATGGCACGCTGAAAATCGCAGATGGCATCGTCAACGGTGCTGGCGGAACGTCTTCGATCGCCCGCACGACGACGCTCGCGCCCGTCATCGACGCCACGGTGAGGAGCGGTGAATGGTACACGGTCGCCACAAACCTCTTCGGTACGGCGCTTCCGGATGTTGAAGGGTCGGCACTTGTCAGCTGGGAAG
>JAEWCT010000271.1 GCA_023390485.1 Pseudomonadota bacterium | reverse complement strand
TCTCTGACCCGTATGGGCCATATTCGAATTTCTGGCCCGTCGCGCCCGTGTATGAGCTGCTGGGATCCGCTCGCAAAGGGCTTGCGAGCACAGCGGACAGCATGGCAGCGACGGCAAAAGTAATCTTTGCGGGCAGGCGAGCCATGCAATATCTCCGCACCGGGAATCATCCGACGAAATGAATGAGCCGGCCTCGACGGAAACTAGACAATAAAACGCCTGGGCTTCGGCAAGTACGCGCGCTAGATCTTTTCGCTAATGGCTTAAGGGCGAACCTCAAGCCGGTGTGTTAAGAACTTCAAATCTGCAACAGACCTGCCCCAAGATAATGACCAAATTAGCGACGACGAAACATCCTCAGCTTGCCGTCGCCTATGACGACGTTAAGCGTGCCGCCGATGCTATCCGCGGCGCCGTGGTCGCAACACGATTTGAGCAAAGCCGCACGCTTGGCGCGCTGCTGAATGCCGAAATCTGGCTCAAGTTCGAAAACTTGCAGTTCACTGCGTCGTACAAGGAGCGCGGCGCGCTGAACAAGCTTCTGACGCTACCGCCCGAGCAGCGCCAGAACGGGGTTATCGCGATGTCGGCTGGCAATCACGCGCAAGGCGTTGCCTACCACGCCCATCGACTTGGCATTCCGGCGACGATCGTGATGCCCGCCTGGACGCCGACCATCAAAGTCGAAAATACCCGTAGCCACGGTGCGAACGTCATCCTCGAAGGGCAAAGCCTGGAGGAAGCTTACGGCTTCGCCGTCGGCTACGGCACCGAACATGGGCTGACCTTCGTCCACCCCTATAATGATCCCGCGATCATCGCCGGACAGGGAACGGTTGCGATTGAAATGCTCGAAACGGTGCCCGACCTCGACGTGCTGATCGTCCCGATCGGTGGTGGCGGCTTGATCTCGGGGATGGCAGTCGCCGCAAAGGCAATCAATCCGAAGATCAAAGTGATCGGCGTCGAAGCCCAGCTTTATCCCTCAATGCTCAACGCAGTGAAAAAGACATCTCTTCCCGTCGGAGGAGATACGCTCGCGGAAGGCATCGCCGTCACCTCGCCGGGCAGCTTCACGCAGCAGATCATCGAAGAGCTCGTTGATGATATTCTGCTCGTTTCGGAAGCCGATCTAGAACGCGCGGTCTCATTGCTGATTACGATCGAAAAGACGGTCGTCGAAGGCGCCGGGGCCGCCGGTCTCGCAGCACTGATCGGCGGAGCCAACAGGCCTTATAAGGGTAAGAAGATCGGGCTTGTGCTCTGCGGAGGCAACATCGACACCCGGCTGCTCGCAAGCGTATTGACGCGCGAACTCGCGCGCGATGGGCGTCTGTCGCGGCTCGCCATCGATATTCCCGATCGCCCCGGCCAGCTGGCGCGAGTTTCGGGCATCATCGGTAAGGCCGGCGCCAACGTCGTCGAGGTCTATCATCAGCGCGTGTTCACCGATGTACCGGCGAAGGGCACCGAGCTTAATCTTGTCATCGAAACGCGCGACCGAAAGCATCTGGAGCAAGTCGTCTCCGAGCTCAAAGCCAACGGCTATGTCGTGCTTGTCAAAAGCTCAGGCGCGGGCGCCGGTGCGCCCTGACGAGAGATCGCGCAGAACCAAATGGCGCAAAAAATGGGCCCCGCGCTTATTGGCGAGGGGCCCAGGTGGATCGTTAGGATACAAAAAATAACAGGATCAAGATTGGGAAGTGCAAAAGACAAGTGCTAGTGAGACGTGGTCGTGTTCGGGATCGTCGCGTGGCGGTTCTGATCAAGAGAAGCCGCGGCAAGCGTGCCAATGAGAAGTGCCCCTGTCGCGAGGAAGCACACCATCATGCTTGCTAAAGCCAGACGGTCAGCTGTCGAATTCCGATCGCTCGCTGCCTTAAGGTCCATCGGTCGTGCCCGCATCGCTGTACGAATGAAGTAAGGTTCTTGTAACCGAACTTTGCTTAGCGGTCGATTTTGAACTCCCGGAATGCCTAACTCGCAGTCAAGCAATTTAACGAATTCTTCATCTGTGTTAACGCCGCCGCTTCCTATGCGCCACCGCCACGATGGTGCCGCGCCTCGGCGTTAGGAGCGGCGAATAAGAAAAAGAAACGGGCGGGACTCCAACAGGGTGCGGTCGAGATACCTGATCATTTCCGCGTGTCTGGCCGCGATTCCGATTGGATTCGCGCTCGGAAGCGCGCGCGTCATTGCGCAGGCGACCGCTAATCCGGGA
Source organism: Pseudomonadota bacterium (assembly GCA_023390485.1). Classification (GTDB taxonomy): domain Bacteria; phylum Pseudomonadota; class Alphaproteobacteria; order Rhizobiales; family Hyphomicrobiaceae; genus Hyphomicrobium_B. The sequence goes on along the minus strand of JAEWCT010000271.1, from coordinate 14,892 downwards.
AGCAGCGTGTCCGCGCCGCTTCCATCGCGTCCCGACGAGCCGCGCGCGGCGAAGGCCTATACGATCCTCGAAACCTATTGCGCCAGTTGTCATCAGGCGGGAAAGCTTGAACGGCCTCTCGCCTCCGGCGACCTCGCAAACATCTTGGGCGTCGATGATCTGGCACGCGATCCCGTTCTTGTGAAACCAGGCCTTCCCGACGCCTCGCGCCTCTATGATGTATTCGAGACGCGTCACGCACCTCTCGACGTCTTTACCGGGCCCGACGCCAAGCCCGAGCCGCAGCCCGATGATATTCAGGCCATCCGCCGCTGGCTCAAGGATTTGCCTCCCGCTGTACAGAGCTGCCCGTCGCGCCAGCCCGTGCGTCCGGCCGAGATCGACAAATTGATGCGCGAGGCGCAGCACCTCGAGCGCGACCAAGGCAAGGACGTGCGTTTCATCTCGCTAGTCCACCTCTACAACTCGTGTGCGACGTCAGGCGAAATGACCGCCTATCGAAAAGCGCTCGACAAACTGATGAACAGCCTCTCTTGGGCTGCAGAGCCGGTAAAGCTGACGCCACTCGACGAGGCCGGCACGCTTCTGTCGTTTCGTCTCGCCGATTTCGGCTGGGATAGCGCGCGCTGGAAGCTGATTGAAAAGGCCTATCCTCCCGCGCTTATCCACGCCATCGCGCCCGATGTCGTAAAGACTGCGGGCAGCAACGTTGTCGTCGTCAACGGCGATTGGCTTGCCGCAACGGCCGGAGACACGCCGCTCTATTACGCGCTGCTCGGACTTCCCGCCAAGCTCTCCGAGCTTGCGAAAATGAATGGAACCGATCTCGATGCGAACATTCGAGCCGGCTCCGTACGCCGCCTCGCGGTTCGCGAAAGCGCCATTACGCGCGGCAATCGTTTGATCGAACGACATCCCGGGAAACAGGCCGGACTTTGGCTCGCCTACGACTTCGCAACGAGCAATGGCGGACAAAATGTCTTCGAACATCCGCAAGGACCGAAATCGGCGACGACGGCGAAGTCGCCGTTCCGGCCGGATCAGATCCGCGCGCTCTTCGCTCTTCCGAACGGGTTTTATGCGTTTGCGCTATTCGATGCCGCCGGCAACCGCATCGACCGCGCGTTGCCCGGCATCGAGAAGCCATATGCCGGGATCGAAGCCAACGCCGTCGAGCCCGCGACGAAAGCGGGCATCAATTGCTTCGCCTGTCATACCGAGGGATTGGTCCAGGCGAAGGATGATTTCCGCGCTGCCGGGCCGCTCGATATTTCCGCAGGTCCCATGACGCCTAACCGCCGCGCCGTGCTGCCGCTCTTCGGCACCGATAGCGAAAACGCGCTGCTGATGCTCGGCGGTTGGGATCGTTATCGCGCGGCGGCTAAAACTGCCGGGGTCGATCTCGACATGCGCGTGCTTGGCGACGAAATCGTATCGGGATTGGCGCGACGCTATCGCGAAGGCGCCGACTTCGAGATTGCGCTGGGCGAAACGGGCCTTGCTCGCCCGGAATTCCTGAAGGAGCTGGCAGATGCGAAAGGTGCCGCCGCGCCGCTGTCGCGCCGCCTCTTGCACGGAGTTCTGTCGCGCCAGGAGCTCGAGCATCTCTTTTCGCTTTTGAAGGGAACGGACACGCCGGGCCAAACCACCGCGTCGGCAGGCTTTCTGCGCGAGGTCAAATCCGCGATCGGGCTGACGATGTGGATCGACAAGCCGCGGCCGGTGCCGGGCGATCTCGTGACGGTCAAGGCCGAGGCCGATAATGCCTGCTATCTGACTGTGATCAGCGTCGATTCAGCAGGCATCGCCACGGTTCTCTTTCCGAGCGATTTTCAGCCCGACAACCTCATCAACCCGGGCGAGGCCGTCAGCATTCCCCCGGCCGATGCGCCGTTTCAGTTGCGTTACAAAGCGGAGGGCAGCGAGACGATCCTCGGCCGCTGCTCGACGCGCGCGGCACCACCCGTCGGCATCGAGCACGATTTCGAACGCCAGCGTTTCACCGTTCTCGGCAATTGGGAGAATTTCCTCCGGGACACGCTTGTTACCGATTGGGAAATGCGAACGAGCCCCGAAAAGGCCGAACGCGCCCGCATCGCGCGAACCGGCGCCATCCGCCGTCAGCAGGATCGGGGCGAACGCATCCCCGAGCAGCGTCCGGATGTGTCCAGCGAGACATCTCTCCGCGATGGGCGTGCGATTCTCGTCCTGGGCCGGAGTTAGAACGGCGAACGCGGCAGCCCAACCCGCCCGTTTTTTTTCATCAAACTGTCATCGCAACAGGTGCCGAAAGGTACCGCTCGATGCGTCATTCTCAACAGGTACTCGCTTTGCCGAGAGAATCCGGCAACCATTGCGAGCGTTTGGGTTCGGAAAGGCTTTACAGCGGGGGCCGAGATACCTAAATGCACCCCTTCAATATATCATCCAGAGCCGACATAGCTCGGCTGCCGCGAGCGAAACCGGATAGTTCTTCCTTGGGAGGTTCTTTCGCGATGGAGAAGTTTGCCACCGCCCTCGAAATGGTGACGGAGATGAAGCCGGATCTGCCGGTCTTCGCCGCGCGCCCTCATGCGGCCGGTCGTGCCGCCCGCTGGTTCATCAACAATTTCCCCGGCGAAGTCGCATATGCCTACAAGGCGAACAGCTCGGTCTTTCTGCTGGGCGCACTCTACGGTGCGGGCATCACGCAATTCGACGTGGCCTCCGTGGCAGAACTCGAGGACGCCGCGACGATTCCCGGCGTGCGTCTCCACTTCATGCATCCGGTCAAATCGCGCTACGCCATCCGCCGCGCCTATTTCGACTACGATATCAAATGCTTCGCCCTGGACAGCGAGGAGGAGCTGCAGAAAATCGTCGAGGAAACCGAGGGCGCGAAAGATCTCGAGCTGTTCGTCCGTATCTCGGTGCCGGCCAAGAACAGCCGCGTTCCACTCGAACATAAATTCGGGATCACGGGCCAGCGCGCGCAGCGCCTGCTCGTTAAGGCGCGCCAAGTCGCCGACGAACTCGGCATCACGTTCCACGTCGGCTCGCAGACGGTGACGCCGGATGCCTACGCGATGGCCTTCGAGGAAGTGAAGAAGCATATCGTGAAAGCCGGCGTCGTCGTTGACGCGATCGATATCGGCGGCGGATTCCCGTCGCGCTACACCGATAGCGTCCCCGCGCGCCTCTCCGACTTCATGGAGGTCATCAAATCATCGATGGCGAAGATGCCGGTGACCGAGCACTGCCGCCTGATCTGCGAACCGGGCAGGGCGCTTGTCGCCGAAGCCGAGAGCTTGATCGTGAAGGTCGATCTCAGGAAGCCTGGCAATCAGCTCTATATCAATGATGGTTCCTATGGTGCGCTCTTCGACAGCGCCCATTTGGGCTTCATTTTCCCTGTACGGCTGATCCGTCCAGACCTCAATCCGAACGAGCCGCTCGAACCGTTCGAGTTCTGGGGGCCGACCTGTGACTCGATCGATCGCATGAAGGGCCCCTTCATGTTGCCAGCTTCCGTTCGCGAAGGCGACTATATCGAGATTGGCAACCTCGGTGCCTATGCGCGCGCCATGGCGACGCGCTTCAACGGCTACGGCGAATACACCGACGTTATCCTCCAGGACGAGCCGATGTATTCGATCTATACCGAGGATCTCGAGCCGATTGCCCGCAACGCCTGAGCAGACGACGTCGAAGCATCTCCACAACGTCATCCCGGCGGAGGCCGGGATCCAGACGGCTATCAAATCCGTGACTGTTGAAAACTGCCTGGATGCCGACCTTCGTCGGCATGACGGAGCGGAAAGAATAGCGACTTGCGGCTTCAATTCGACGGCTTAGCGACCGCGACCAGAACCGGGTCCGCCCGGTAGTTTTCCGGAAAGCGCTTACTTAAGTTCGCGATCTTCGGCATGTCGTTGATGGCGATATAGTGATACGCCGGATTGAGCGTCAGAAAATTCTGATGATAGTCCTCGGCCGGATAGAAGGTGCGGCCGGGTTCCACGGTTGTCGCAATCGCTGCCGGGAAGACATGAGCCCCATCGAGCTGCGCGATATACGTTTCCGCGATTTTGGCCTGTTCCGCCGTCTGCGGGAAAACGGTCGAGCGGTATTGCGTGCCCGAGTCCGGTCCCTGGCGGTTGACCAATGTCGGATCGTGCGCGACCGAGAAGTAGATCTGCAAAAGTTTCCCGTAGCTGATCGTCTTCGGATCGAACTTTATTTGCACCGACTCGGCATGGCCCGTCGCGCCCGTACCGACGACGTTGTAGTGCGCATCTTGCTGCTTGCCGCCGGTATAACCCGAGGTTGCGCTTTGGACGCCTTTGACGTGTTGAAAGACGCCTTGAACGCCCCAAAAGCAGCCGCCCGCCAAAACGGCCGTCTCGGACCCGGTTTCCGGCGCCGCTCGCTCATCCAGGGCGGGAGAGGGGATGGATACGCCTTCCTCCGCGATCAGCCGGGATCCGTTGAGAGCCATGAAGATGCCAAGGATCGCAGCCGTCGCGGTAAGCCAGTAAAACCATCGATCGGCTTTCCAAAATGATTTGCTGTTCAATGACATAACCGTCGCTCCGCAGTGGCGCTGCACTGATGCGGTACTCATTCCGTTGAGTACGTAGCGACGAGTACGTTGGCGTCCAAGGCTTCGTTACCGGCCTTGTCGCTTGGAAAAGCAGACCCGAGTGCGTTGCGGCCGCTGGGCTGATCACGACGGAACAGCCCAGCCATTGTCGCAACGGACTATTTCGAAATCCGCGAAATCTTCGATCCCTCGAGAGTCAGATTGTACATCAGGCCCTTGGGATCGAGGATAAATCCGACAACAGGACTCGTGATCTTGTTGGTGTCGATCGAGCCGCCGACGCCGACAGTGATGATGGCGACGGAGCCGTCAACGCCGACCTTCCAGCCAGACGTACGCCGAAACTGATCGAGCGCTTCGGGCGTCATGAATGCGATGATGACGGACCGCTCCTGGACGCCAAGCTGAAATCCGAACGATGCCGATACCGTATTATAATATCCCGCGTTGCGCCCGCGCACGAGAAGCGCGCCTTCTCCGTATTCGCCGCCGAAGCCGAACCCGGCTTTCACGATGGACGGAAAGACGAGCATGCCGACAGACTTGTTCGCAAGTTCGCGTGCGCCCCCAACCTGATAGAAAAACCGATCGAGCGTCTCATGCACGCTGGCGTCGATCTCGTGCGCCGACGCGGCACGGCTTTCATGCGCTGACATGACAATCGCGCATAGCGCGAACAGCGCTACGCTTATTCCCTTGATAGACATCGTGTACTCCCTCAGTTCCCCGAATGACTTATTGACGGCGCTTCATGGCCGAATTCGCACGGAAAGCGGCAAAATCGGGATAAATGGCGCTCTGTCGCAAATGAATCACATGCGCCAGCCAACCGCAGCCCTGATCAAGCGGCCTTTGAACCATTGCAAGCGTCATTAAGGATGATGGTGGGCGGTATAGGGATTGAACCTATGACCCCACGCGTGTGAAGCGTGTGCTCTACCGCTGAGCTAACCGCCCGTTGTTGGGAGGTGCCATATGCGAGGGGCCGGGTTGGCATGTCAAGCGGCCCTCAGCGCCGCGCCTGGTCCGATTTTGACGTGCTGCGGTGCGGGCTTACGGTTCCGTTCAAACTGCGACCGGGTAACATGACGCAAGCGAACTCTGGGGATCGTGGTGGATGGCATCGGGGCGCATGCCCATCTCTAGCCAAAGTTGTCGGCGACCCGGTGCGCTCCTTGAAACCCGAATATATAAGCTTGGATTGCATGCTATGTAGTCCTTGCACCCAGCCCCAGCAAAATGCGATGTCTCCCGGCAAACACGAGCGATTGCAGGGGGCGCCTGGGCGGCTTCTTAGATCGAAGTCGTTGGGGAGGACGGTTTGAATCCAACGGAGCCGCAACGCCCGCATCTGATCTCGTTGGGCTTGAACAAGCTCGGCCTGATCGGGATCAAAGCGCCGATCGTTTCGGCAATCCTTGTTATGCTTCTCACCGCCGCCGCGGTCATGGGGCTGACCCACCTCAAGGTCGACGACAGTCTCTCGGAACTCTTCCGCACCAATACGCCCGAATTCAAAACCTACGAAGAAATCGACCGCCGCTTCCCGTCGAGCGAATACGACGTACTGGTCGTCGTCGAGGGCAAGAACCTCCTAACGCGTGACGGTCTGAAGGCCTTTGGTGGGGCAGCCGCAGATCTCCAGCTGGCCGATGGCGTCAATGGTATCGTCTCGATGCTCTCGGCGCGCGGCAAGCCCGACGCGACGGGATATGCGCCCCCGATCGTACCTGACGAGATTCCCGAAGGTCCAGCCTTCGATCACATTCTCGAGTCGCTGAAAAACAACGACATCGTCAAGGGCAAGTTCCTGTCGGAAGACGGCCAGCTTGCGCTGATCGTGCTCTCGCTCAATCGCGAGGTCGTCGCAGAAAAATCGGCGAAGGCTGTCATCGGCGACATCGAACGCACCGCGAAGGAAGACCTGGAACCGGCCGGCCTCACGGTGAAGCTCGCCGGCGCGCCGGTTATGCAGCTCGAAATCCGCAACGCCGTCGAACGCGATCAGCTCGTTTATAATGGACTCGGCCTGTTTTTCGGCGCCGCCATCGCCGCGCTGTTCTTCCGCCGCGTATCGCTGATGCTGGTCGCCGCGCTGCCGCCCGTCATTGCGGTCTGCTGGTCACTGGGTCTGCTCGGCTGGCTACATTTCAAGCTCAACCTCTTCCTCAACGTGATGACGCCGCTCATCATGGTCATGGGCTTCGCCGACAGCATGCAGATGGTGTCCGCCATTCGCATCCGTTTGCGCGAGGGTGACAGCAAGCTCCAGGCCGTGAGGTTTGCGGTGAACGTCGTTGGCCCGGCCTGCGTGCTCGCCCACGGGGCGACGCTGCTGTCGTTTCTGGCGCTCCTGTTCTCCGAATCAGGCCTCATTCGCACCTTTGGCGAGGCCGGCGCCATGGCGGTCTGCATCTCATTCGTTGCCGTGATCGTCGTACTGCCGATCCTGGCGCTGTTGCTGATCCGCAACGAAAAGTCTTTGGCGCGCGACCACACCCCCGCCGACGGCATGATGGACGCCCTCGGCAACTTCGTTGGCGCTATCGTTGACCGCGTCATCAAGCATTCGGTCATCTACACGATCATCGGGATTGGGCTCTTCGCCTATTTCGCGTCGCTCCATCTGCAACTCGAGCCGCGCTATCGTCTCGCCGATCAGGTTCCGGACCGCGAGCAGGCCCTCGCAGCGACCGGCCGCATCGACACCAAGCTAACGGGTGCCAATCCATTCCACGTCATGATCCGATGGAAAAACGGCGCCAGCCTCTACGATCCCGCGACGCTCAAAGTCATCGAGCAGACGCATCTGGCACTCGAAAAGGCCGCCGGCCTTGGCAATGTCTGGTCGCTCGAAAGCCTCAGGCGTTGGCTGCGCGAGAACGGCGACGATAACGTCGAGACCGTCAAGAAGTACGTCGGTCTACTGCCCGAGCACCTCGTCCGCCGCTTCATAGCGAAGGAGCAGGACGCGGTCCTTGTGACAGGCCGCCTGCCCGATGTCGACGCCAGCCAGATACTGCCGCTCGTCCATAAGGTCGATCAAGCGCTTGATCCGGTCCGCCAAGCCTACCCGAACTACGAAATATCGGTGACGGGCCTGCCGGCGCTCGCCGCGCGCAACAGCTACCGCATGATCTCGCAGCTCAACGAGAGCATTCCGCTTTGCGTGCTCGTCGCCGCCGTGCTGCTGGCGCTTGCCTTCCGCTCTGTCTTCGTCGGCTTTATCAGCCTGCTGCCGGGCCTCTTCCCGGTCGTCACGTCGGGCGCAATGCTCTGGTATCTCGGCGGAGGGCTCGAGTTCTCATCCGTCGTGGCGCTGATCGTGGTGTTCGGATTGGGCGTCGACGCGCTCATCCACTTCCTCAATCGCCTTCGGCTCGAGGAAAAGCCGGGTGTCGCGCCAGAGCTTGCAATCCGTCGCGCCCGCGTGCTCGTCGGCCCTGCCATCATCCTGACGACGATCGTGCTCGCATTTGGCCTGGGCGTCACTGTCTTTTCGCAACTGCCGTCGCTTCGGCTCTTCGGCCTCGTATGCGGTGTGACACTACTGGCGTCGCTCATTGCCGATCTGGTTTTCCTCCCGGCAACGATCCTCGTTTATCGCCGCTATATCAGCCGTCACGACGTCTGAACGGACGATTGCGCCGGCGGATGTTGCGGCAGCCCGCGCCGAGGGCGTAGTGTTCGGGCGTCGTCATCGGCAACGAGAGGCAGCGATGCCGCAAAAACTCGTGATCATCCTGGCAAGCACAGATCCGCTGAGCGGCGAGGCCTTGAGCGCGCCGCTCTTCCAGGCCTCCGTCGCCGCCGGAATGAACTATCACGTCGAAGTCGTCTGCACCGGCACCGCCGCGAAATTGCTGCGAAACGGAGCCGCCGCAAGCATTCATCTGAACCCGGACGAAAAGCGCTCGGTCTACGATTTCATCAAGGAAGGACACGCTGCGGGCGTGAGGTTCTTCTGCTTCTCGCCCGGGCTCGATGTCTGTCACTTGCGGAAGGAAGACCTGATCCCCGAATGCAGTGGCGTCATCGGCGCCGCGCATTTCATCGAAGAGATCATGTCGAGCGATTGCCGGGTTCTCACGTACTGACGGCGGTCCCGAAAAACTTCTCGAGTGCGCCCGGCAGCTGGCGATAGTCGTCGATGATGGCATCCGGACCGAACGAGGCGACGGGATCCACGCTATAACCGAAGCTGACGGCCACGATGGGCACGCGCGCAGCCTTCGCCGTCTTGATGTCGGTTTCGCTGTCGCCAACCATGATGCTCGTCTCAGGGACGCCGCCGGCCCGCGCGATCGTGCCGGTCAGATGCAGCGGATCGGGCTTATAGGCGCCGAGGCTATCGCGCCCTGTGAGCGCAGAAAAATAATGATCGAGCTTCATCGCTTCGAGAACCGCGCGCGCCTGCAATTCCATTTTGTTCGTGCACACCGCAAGTGTCGCGCCCTCGGCCTTCAGCCCATCGAGCGCCGCAATGACGTGCGGATAGGGTACGCTATAGTCCGCAAGATGGGCCGTATAATAGACGATGAAGACCTCGAAGAGGTCGTGCAATTCCCGTTCCGAGAGCTTCCGCCCGTGCGCCTTCACGGCGCCATCGATCATCGCCAGCGCCCCGTGCCCGACGAACGGCCGGATTTGAAGCTCGCTGATCCGGTCTAAACCGAGCGTCGAAAGGACGTGATTCGTCGCCTCGGCAAGATCCGGTGCGGTATCCACAAGTGTACCGTCAAGGTCGAAGACGATGGTCCAGCCCTGCATGAATTCTCCTCGCGTTTTCAATTGTAGCGTATTCATCCCCGTCGGCGATGTCACGGCGTCACGAGGACCTGCTAGGGTGGCTGGCTTGAAAGAGCCGCATCCGCAGCCTAGAGAGGTCCCGCGCGGAGGGCGCTGATTTTGCAAAGCTTGAGGCCGTGATGAGCAATGACGATTGGAAGCGACAAGCCGCCGAACAGGCGCTGACGTACGTCGAAGACGGAATGAAGCTCGGCCTTGGCACCGGCTCGACCGCTGCCAAATTCATCGAGCTTCTCGGCGCCAAGGTCAAAGCCGGTCTCAAAGTCGTCTGCGTCCCGACCTCGGAAGCGACGCGGGCCCAGGCGGCGGCGTTGGGCATTCCGCTGACGACGCTCGACGAGACGCCGTCCCTCGATTTGACCGTCGATGGAGCGGATGAAATCGATGAAGAGCTGCGGCTTATTAAAGGCGGCGGCGGCGCCCTGCTCAGGGAAAAGATCGTCGCCGTCGCGTCCGATCGCGTTGTCATCATCGCCGATAACTCCAAGCTCGTCGAAACGCTTGGTCGTTTTCCCCTGCCGCTCGAGGTCGTGCCGTTCGGATTAGCCGCGACCGAGCAGCTCATCATCAAACTCGCGGCCGATGCAGGATGCGAAGGCGAGGTAAGGCTTCGTAAAGGCCCAGACGGGAAACCGTTTGTAACGGACAACGGCAATCATATCCTCGATTGTGCCTTCGGCACGATTGAAGATCCCGAAGCTCTGGAAGACTCCCTGAAACTCGTGCCCGGCCTCGTCGACACGGGGCTGTTTCTGGGAATTGCTGACGTTGGGATCATTGCCGGGCCGAAAGGCGTTGAAGTGCTATCCGGAATTGAAATCGATTTCGAAGAGGATGACTGATATGGGTTACGCCCTGCGGATGATTGCTCTGAGCATTCTTTGTTTCTCCGGAATGGCCCTCGCGGAAGAGGCGCCGCCATCGCAACCGGATCCGGCGCGTGTCGCCGCCGCGCGTGATCTTCTCCAAGTGACCGGCGTAACGAAGCAGATGGAGGGCATGGTTCAGGCGATGACGCGCGGTTTCGCGCAAGGCGCCAACGCAAATTCATCCGAAGCCGGCAAAAAGCTATCCGAGCAGTTCGATCAAAGCATGAAGAAGCTTCTCGGATATCAGGAACAGATGATCACCGATTTCGCCAACCTCTATGCCGAGACCTTTACGGCAGAGGAAATGAAAGCGGTCGCTGATTTTTATCGCTCAGGCCCCGGCGCCAAGTTTGTCTCCGAAACGCCGGAGTTGATGAAAAAAGGCGCCGAGATCGGCATGAAATATTCGAGCAAGATAGCTGACGAGATGAAGGCGCAAGAAGCGTCACCCGGGCAGAAATAGGTCGCAGCAAAGCAATTACGTCAGACCGCGCAAATGACAGATTTTGACTTTGATCTTTTCGTCATCGGCGCTGGCTCCGGTGGCGTCAGAGCTGCCCGCATCGCGGCCAGCCACGGCGCCAAGGTCGCCATTGCTGAAGAGTACCGGGTGGGCGGCACTTGCGTTATTCGCGGCTGTGTTCCGAAAAAGCTGCTCGTATACGCCAGCCGCTTCGCCGACGATTTTGCCGATGCCCGGGGTTTCGGCTGGTCGTTAAGCGGTGAGACGTTTGACTGGACGTCGCTTGTCGCCGCGAAGAACAAGGAAATTTCCCGCCTCGAAGCGGCCTATCGCGCCACGCTCGAGAAATTCAAGGTTGAGGTTTTCCCCGAGCGCGCAACGCTGCGCTCCCCGAACGAAGTGTACCTGGCGAATTCCGACCGGAAAATCACTGCGAAGACGATTTTAGTAGCGAGCGGCGGTCGCCCAAACATCGATCCTGCCCTTCCTGGTGTCGAGAATGTCATCACGTCGAATGAAGTGTTCGACCTGAAGGAGTTTCCGCGCCGCATCGTCATCGCGGGCGGCGGGTATATCGCCGTCGAGTTCGCTTCAATCTTCAATGGTCTCGGCGCCGACGTGACGCTCATCTATCGCGGTGAGAAATTCCTCCGCGGCTTCGACGAAGATCTGCGCGACGGGCTCGCGGCCGCGATGACGGCGCGCGGCATTCGCATCATCACCGGCCAGAAATTCACGAAGATCGAGAAGCGGGCGTCGGGTCTCGCCGGCACGATCAGCGGCGGCGAAACGCTCGAAGCCGACCAGATCATGTTCGCAATCGGACGCTCGCCGAATACGAAAAATCTCGGCGTCGAAGCTCTCGGCGTCCACATCGATGCCGAAGGCGCCGTCGTCGTCGATAACGCCTCGCGATCGACGGTGCCCTCGATCTATGCCGTCGGCGACGTCACCAACCGCGTGAACCTCACTCCGGTTGCCATCCGCGAAGGTCACGCGTTCGCCGATACGTTGTTCGGCAAAAAACCGTGGATCGTCGACTACACGACCATTCCGACGGCCGTATTCTCGACCCCTGAGATCGGCACTGTCGGATTCACCGAGCAGGAAGCGCGTGCTCAGTATGAGGACGTCCATATTTACAAGGGCAGCTTTCGGCCGATGAAGGCGATTTTGGCCGGCCGCAACGAAAAAATGCTCATGAAGATTATTGTCGAGGGCGCCAGCGACCGCGTTGTCGGTGTCCACGTTTTGGGACCCGACGCGGCCGAAATCATCCAGATGGCCGCAATCGCCGTCCGTATGCGTGCATGCAAGTCGGACTTCGACCAGACTATGGCCTTGCATCCATCCGCCGCAGAGGAACTGGTCACGCTTCGTGAGAAATGGCTCGCCCCTGGCGAAGCCGCCGGTTGATCGGCGAAAAGCTCCGCCGTATGGGTTCCCGCCCAAGTCTCGGCGAGACTCGCGGCACGACTGGCGGCAAGAGGGAACACATGGCGCGACTGAGCGGCAAGATCGCAATCGTAACGGGCTCTGGCGGCGGCATCGGACAAGCCATCGCCGCGCGGTTCGCCCTCGAAGGCGCGCATGTCTGGGTCACCGATATCAACGGTGAAACCGCCGAACAGACGGTTCAAAAAATCAAGGCCATCGGCGGCGCCGCAACGGCAATGGTTGTCGATGTCTCGAAAGGGCAGGATCTCACCGCTCTCCTGCGCAACGTCGAGAAGACGCATGGATCCGTGGATGTCCTCGTCAACAACGCCGGCATTCTCGTTCGCGGTGAAATCCGCCAGCTTTCCGATGCCGACTGGGCGAAGCTACGCGAAGTTAACCTCGATGCCATTCTAAGGCTGTCGCGCGATGCACTACCGCTGCTTCGGAAGTCGAAGGCGCCGTCGATCATCAACATCTCGTCGATCATGGCAAACCGCGGACTTCGTCCGCTCGCGGCCTATACCGCGACCAAGGGCGCGATTACGGCGCTGACCAAAGGCCTCGCCGTCGAATACGCCCCGTTCAACGTTCGCGTGAATTCCATTGCGCCAGGTTACGTCGAAACGGGAATCACCGACCGGCTGTTGAAGCTGCCGCCCGTCAAGAAGGCTCTGATCGACAAGACACCGATGGGCCGCCTTGGCACGCCCGAGGACATGACGGGAGCGGCGGTCTTTTTTGCCTCCGACGACAGCATATATTGCACGGGCTCGGAACTCGCCGTCGATGGCGGCATGTCTGCTGGGCTCTAAGCGGGTAAAAGCGGGGGCTTGAGGCGCTGGCATTGCCTGCCGATATCTCCTATAAGCCCCGAGATAATATGCCACAGAGCCATAAAAGGCGCTGCCTTTGGGCATGCGCCCCGTATGTGCTCTTCAGGAGTTTACCTTACTATGGCGTCGAACGCCCAAGTCGAAAAATGGTCACCGGACACCTGGCGCAGCAAGCCGATCCTGCAGGTGCCGGATTATCCCGATGCGAAGGCCCTGGCCGATGCCGAAGCAAAGCTTGCGACGTTCCCGCCGCTGGTATTTGCCGGTGAAGCGCGTGAGCTGAAGAAGCAGCTTGCCGGCATCGCCGGTGGCACGGGCTTTTTGCTCCAGGGCGGCGACTGCGCCGAGAGCTTCGCCGAGCACCGCGCCGACAACATCCGCGATTTCTTCCGCGTCTTCCTGCAGATGGCGGTCGTGCTGACGTACGCCGGCGGTGAACCCGTCACGAAGGTTGGCCGCATCGCCGGGCAATTCGCGAAGCCGCGCTCTTCGCCGACCGAAAAAAGGGACGGCCAGGAACTGCCGAGCTACCGCGGCGACATCATCAACGGCCCTGAGTTCACGCCGGAAGCACGCATTCCCGATCCCGTCCGCCAGCTCGAAGCCTATCGCCAATCGGCGGCGACGGTGAACCTCATCCGCGCCTTCGCAACGGGTGGGTACGCCGATCTTGAGCGCGTGCACCAGTGGAACATGGGTTTCGTGAAGGATAGCCCGCAGGGCCATCGCTATCAGGAGATCGCCGATCGCATCGCCGAGACCCTGCAGTTCATGCGCGCCTGTGGGATCACGTCGGATAATACATCGCAATTGCGCACGACGAGCTTCTACACCAGCCACGAAGCGCTGCTTCTCGGCTACGAGCAGGCACTGACGCGCAAGGATTCGACCAGTGGCGATTGGTACGCGACGAGCGGCCATATGATCTGGATCGGCGACAGAACACGCCAGCCGGATCACGCCCATATCGAGTACTGCCGCGGCATCAAGAATCCGATCGGCTTGAAGTGCGGGCCATCGCTCGACGCTGACGGCCTGTTGCGTCTGATCGACCTTCTCAATCCGAAGGACGAGCCGGGGCGCCTGACGCTCATCTGCCGGTTCGGCTTCGACAAGGTCGAGGCGCACCTGCCGAAGCTCGTCCGCGCGGTGAAGAAGGCCGGCCGTTCCGTCGTCTGGTCTTGTGACCCGATGCACGGCAACACGATCTCCGCCGTCAACGGCTACAAGACGCGCCCATTCGATCGAATTTTGAAAGAAAGCCTGTCGTTCTTCGAGGTGCATCGCGCCGAGGGAACGCACGCCGGCGGCATCCATGTCGAGATGACCGGTCAGAACGTCACCGAATGCACGGGCGGCGCGACGGCAATTTCCGAGCAGGATCTATCGGACCGCTACCATACGCATTGCGATCCCCGCCTCAATGCCGACCAGGCGCTGGAGCTGGCTTTCCTCGTTGCCGAACAATTGAAGAAAGAGCGCGATGCCGAAGGCCGGCCGGAGCCGAAAACGCTGATTGCTTGAGCGACGGGATTTCCCGTCGGCCACGGATGACTATATATTGAATGGCGGCTTGCGCTTGCGGGCCGCCATTTCGGTTCTACCGGATGGTAGCAGCCATGCGATTACATCTTTTCCTGGTCCTGGCGTGCCTCGCGGGAATGTCCGTCGTGTCGAAGTACGCGGTGACAGCCCCAGTTAATTCCCGTGTACATGCCAGCGAAATCTGCTGGGACCCCGACGTTGAATTCCCGGTCCCATGCGACGACGATAACGATTGAGCGAGATAGGTCCCAGCCTGGACGCGGTGGTCCTGGACCTCGATAGCGGTGCGCTCTAAATAGCGGGAATGACCGCACCTCTCTCACTCAAGATCGCCCTCGTGCAGCTCAATCC
>JAEWCT010000183.1 GCA_023390485.1 Pseudomonadota bacterium | reverse complement strand
GCGACGTTCCAGATATCGTCTTCGCCCCATGCGGCAGACGCGGTGAAGCCGGCGATCGTCGGCGAGTCGTACTTCACGACGTTGAAGCGGTGACCTTCGCCCGGAGCTGACTGCTGAGCACCCGGCGCAACGAACTGGCCGTATCGTACGCTACTGCTCAAGACGCCGTCCTTGCGGCGTACGTAGAAGCCAGAGCCTTGGTCACCGAACGTATTGCCCCAGCTGTTCGTGAAGGCGAAGTGGTTGGTATTTGCGAGGTTGATTTCGGTGATGCCGTCAGCTGCGTCCGACGTCTGACCGACCCAAACCTTGCCGTAGTCCTTGCCGGAGAGGTACCAGGCGCTGTGGCGAACACTGACGCCATTATCGCTTGAGGCGCTGTTCTGGCTCGAACGATCCTCGCGGTTGCCGCGGATGCCGAGTTCGAGCAGGTAGCCTGCTGTCCAGCCCTTGGTGATTTCTGCTTGACCGAGGAAGCGAACGCGATCCTGCGCGGTTTCATTGGTTACGATGTAAGCATTGCGCTCGCGTCCGTCATCCCAGCCCAATATAGCTTCGTTGACGAAGCCCGAGACTGTGAGTGACACTTTGCGGTTGCCCTTGCGAGCGGTCGTCGCCTCGAGTTCAGCGACGCGTTCTTCGAGGTCTGCGCAGCAATTCCCTCCGAGATCCGCTGCTGACGCAGGCGCGATGCCTGCAAGCGCCAATCCCGCGGCAGCTATGCCAGCAGCGAAGCTTGCTGGTCTGTAAGTCCCCCCGAACATTCCGATACCTCCAAGGTAAAAAACAATCTCGTCGGCGCCGTGTGACTTTCACCTCGCAGTGCCGAGGTGTTGTCAGCCGGGTTGAGCGGCACATCCCCTGAGTGCCGGTCACCGCCGGATAGGCCCGATGGAGGCCGAATAAATCTGAGGGAGACTTGAAACTGAAATGAGATTAATTCCGACCCATAGGAATGCGTTGGTTCTTTCGATTGAACGAAAAGTGGAATGCAGGAGTAATCTCGAATTTGGAGATTCACTTATCGCAGAAACGCGCAAAGCGAATTGCGAAGCCGGTTATTATCCGTCTTGATGGCGCTTGAAGACGATATGTTGGAAAGGCGCGTTTGATATCGTGCTTTGTAAATCGCTTTTGGTCGCGACGCTTTCATTCGCCTCACGGAACGCCGAGCGCGCTGCGCCGCGTTTAGGAGGGCGTTGTGGCGGCGTCGCCACAACAATTCCCGTCTCGAGAAATCACCAAGTTGGAACGCTGCGGTGTTCAGGTGGAGATAGCACGCCGCGGCTCTGTTTTAGCGGAAGTTTTGGCGCGCCAATTTTGGATGAGCGCTAAGATTAGCGAGCGGCGCCCAGCTTGGCATAGGCTTCAATCTCAACCTTCTGCCACGGACGCAGCATCGAGGTGACTTGAACCAACGTGCTAGCCGGGCGAACGGCATCGAACATTTCGAGATGCGCCTTCGCCACCGCTTCCGCGTCATTGATATCGCGCAAATAGACCACCGTGCGAACGACATCCGTGGTCGAAGCTCCCGCATCCTTCAGTGCTTTGTCGACGATCGCCAAGGCGGCGCAAGCTTGTGTATAGGCGTCGCTCTTTTCATGGGCAGGCGGGGCGCAGGTTCCCGAAACATGAACATCATCTCCGCATCGAACGGCGCGGGAGTACCCAAAGACAGACTCGTAGGCTCCCCCCGACGAGATGTTCACGCGTTTGCTGCCGCCGCGGCCTGACATGCTCTTCTCCATTTTGGATTGTGACTAGAAGTTTGCGGCATCGCGAATGCGATACCACGTTTCGAAAAATGGGACGCCGAGCCTCGCCGCGACCGGCTGCGCGGGAAAAGCCGGAAATGCCAAATCGTCGAAAGAGGTGCGGCCGTCGGGATTGTCGAGCACCTTCAGAGCAATCTTGGTGCCGAAGTACGTCGCGCGCGAAACGCCTGTTCCGCAGTAGCCGAGGGCATAATGGATGCCGGACTTTGTGCAGCCGATGTGCGGAACTTCATCGTACGTGTAACCGATCTGGCCATCCCAGGCGTGCGTGATCGCGACGTTTCCGAGATCCGGAAAGACATGCAGCATGTCGCGGGCGAGATGCCGGAAGGCTGCCGCCGACTTTTGGGGCGCGAGTCTGCCGACGCGGCCTCCCCAAATAATCCGCCGCGCATCCGGCGCTCCACGAAAATAATAGAACACCCGGTTCGTGTTGCCGTAGACGCGATCGCGGGGAAGCAACTTATGAAAGAGGGCTTCCGGCAATTCGTCTGTTGCGATCAGAGCCGAGCCCACCGGGACGATCCGGCGGCCAAGCTCGGGGACAAGTCCGTCGGTATAGCCGTTCGTCGCAATGATGACGTCCTTGGCGATGGTCACGCCGCGATTGGTCACCACCCGGAACTCTGATCCGATGGGTATGATATTTTGTACTGGCGTGTGATCCAGCACCCTGCCACCTGAAGACTTGATCCGCTGCATAAGGCCGGCGTGATAGAGCGCCGGATGCAATGATGCGTCGTTCGGGAGGAGAGAGCCGCCAAAGAAGCAATCGGTTCCGATTTCCGAGTGTTGATCGGCGCGGGGCACCATGCTGCTTTCGACACCGGCAATGTCTTTCAAATCGCGCATGTCTTGCGCCATCGCCTCATAGTGCTCCGGGCGAACGGCGGCGCGGAAACGTCCGCAGTGGCGGAAGTGACAGTCGATATTTTCTTCCGCAATCAGTGCCGCGATGTGGTCGAGCATTCTCGTCCCTTCGCGCAGCATCGCCTCGGCTTTCTTGCGTCCGCGCAAAGCGATTAGCTTCTTGACGCGAAATTTTTGATTGCCGCTTCCGATTTGGCCGCCGTTCCGTGTGCTTGCGCCGAAACCGGCGGGGCCGCGCTCGAAGACAACCGCTTGCCGTCCGTTCCTCAGAAGCGTCAGTGCCGCGGAAAGACCCGTAAATCCTGATCCGACAATCGCAACATCGCATCGGCGGGGCACAGATTCGTCGGATTCCATTTCTGCGTCTGAAAGAGCTTCCCACCAGTACGGCCGGAAGGCCGGAGATCTCGCGCCGTACGCGTTGCCGGTCGCCAACTGACCGGCAGTCAGCTGCGTAGACGGTTGCTCGTCGGTTGTTGGCATCCGCCTCTCCGAAGTGCTCATTCAAATTCGTATTTCATACGCTACAAAAATATTGCATATGGTGCAAGTCGATTGTAGCGTCGTCCGCCATAGGTTTCAGACGCAAAAAAAAATAATGGGTCAGGGAGACGCGCTAAATGAAGGACGTGGCAGACCATTGGGCTTGGCGGCGTGCGCCGGGCCAATACGCAACGCCAAGCAACATCGACCTCGCGGGTGCGAAGCAGTTTCTCGCGCAGAATCATGTGCGCTACGTCCTCGCTCAGTTCGTCGACATTTACGGCGTTGCAAAAAGCAAGGCGGTTCCGGTCGATCATCTGGAAGATATTTTGACGGATGGCGTCGGGTTCGCAGGAGGGGGCGTCTTCGGCCTCCGTTTAGAGCCCCATGAGCCGGAATACATGGTTGTGGGCGATCTCTCGACCCTGACTCTCATTCCCTGGGCGCCCGGCTATGCGCGGATGATGGGCACCGGGACAGTCAACGGAAAGCCCCATGCGATCGATACGCGAAACATTCTCAAGGGCCAGAT
>JAEWCT010000128.1 GCA_023390485.1 Pseudomonadota bacterium | reverse complement strand
CACCACGCGTTCCGCGATGCGCTGGCTTGCGCGCCCGACAATGTCGACTACCTGGTCGACTTTGCCGCCTTGCTCAACGATATGGGCCGGACGGACGAGGCGGTGGAGCTGTTGCGCGACGCGCTTGCACGGCATCCCGAGCATGCGAAGCTGCACGTGATGTTGTTCATCTGCCTGTTCGTCTGCGGCGACTGGCGGGCAGCTTGGCCGCACAACGAGTGGCGGCTTCAGGACCCGGAGGTGAGCACGCACCTGTTGCCGACGGACCGGCCGCGCTGGCAGGGCGAGGACCTCGCCGGCAAGACGATCCTGCTGCAATCCGAACAGGGCTTCGGTGACGTCCTTCAGTTCGTGCGCTATGCATCGATGGTCAAGGAGCGCGGCGGCCGGGTGATCCTGCGTACGCAAGGGCCCTTGTTGCCGTTGATGCGAACCGTCGCCAGCCTCGATGAAGTGTTCGATGCCGGAGAGGAGGCGCCGGCGTTCGATGTGCATGTGCCGCTCATGTCGTTGCCGCTGATCTTTGGAACGCAAAGCGATGCGGTTCCCGCAACGGTTCCCTACATCACGCCCGATCCGGATCTGGTCGCGAAGTGGCGCGAGCGGCTTCATCATGGCAACTCCTCCGGTCTTTCCGTCGGTCTGGTCTGGCAAGGCAATCCGGCGCATCTCTATGATTGGCGCCGTTCGGTGCGGCTCGATCGCCTGCGGCCCCTGCTCGACTGTCCGGGCGCACGCTTCGTCAGCCTGCAAGTCGGACCTGGACAGAACCAATTGACCGAGTTCGACGTTGGCGTCCTCAATGCCGGTGAGCAAATCGATTCAACATCATTTGCCGATGCCGCGGCCGTCATCGCCAATCTCGATCTCGTCATCTCCATCGACAGCGCAATTGCCCATTTGGCCGGCGCGATGGGCAAACCGGTCTGGATTCTGCTCGCCAAAGGCAGCGACTGGCGCTGGCTCAAAGATCGCGACGATACTCCTTGGTATCCGCAAGCGCGGTTGTTCCGGCAAGCCGAACCGGGCGATTGGGTCGAGGTGGTCGAGCGGCTGCGCGCGGAACTGTGGTCCTTCGCCGGTGCCGGAGTGCCGCCGTCCAAGGAGGTGATCGCGCCGCCGCGCGCATCGGATTCAGTCCTCTGCGATGCGCTGTTCGTTGAGGCCTGTCGCCAGCAGAAGGCAGACAATCTTGGTCGTGCGAAGAAGCTGTTTGAGCATGTTCTTTCCATTGATCCCGATCATGTGAACACACTGTGCAACCTCAGCGCGCTGGAGCTCGGTTCGGGCGATGGAGAACTCGCGCTCAGGCGGCTGCAGGTGGCGGTGATGTTGGCGCCTGATCTCGCGCTGGCACGGACGCTGCTGGCCGATGCGCTGATGGCCGCTCAGAAGACTGAACAAGCGCTTGCCCAGTATCGCAAGGCCATGGAGTTCGCACCGACGAATGCCGATATCCATGCTGCCTATGCCAACGCGCTGCGCAAGCTGGGAGATGGCGAGCAGGCGAATATGCATGCCGATACGGCGAGGCACTTGATCCATCAGCATTACCGCAAGGCGCTGGAACGCGCTCCCAATGATGACGCGGTGCATGCCGCATACGCCCTCGCATTATGCGAGCTTGGTGACATCGACAACGCCATGATTCATTTCCTGGCCGCGACGAAGATCAATCAGCAACAATCGTCAGAGTTCTACGAAGCACTCGGGCGCGCTTGTGCGGCTCGCGGTAATTCGCAGGGGGCGGAAATCAGCCTGAAGCATGCACTTGCGCTCG
Organism: Pseudomonadota bacterium; assembly: GCA_023390485.1. Classification (GTDB taxonomy): domain Bacteria; phylum Pseudomonadota; class Alphaproteobacteria; order Rhizobiales; family Hyphomicrobiaceae; genus Hyphomicrobium_B. The sequence continues at coordinate 2,316 of JAEWCT010000128.1, read as the reverse complement.
ATCCGCGGCGCGTTACCGCCCATTGTGCACTCGGCGATCTCTATCTCGTGCTCGATCGCCCCGACGATGCGGCGACCAGTTTCCGCGGAGCGTTGACCATCGACGCAGGAAGTGCTGACGCCTTGCGTGGGATCGAGCGCGTGCAGGCGTCGCACCGAACCATGGCTATGAATGGAATGTCGTGATATGTGCTTCGTTACGAACGATTGCAGTTGCGTTCGCACAGAACCGTGCATTGTCGGCGGTATTCGTGGGTGTACTGTCGTTGCCCCAACGAGCGCATCATTGTTGCCGCTCGCTTTGTTTAGAATAGATCGAACACGTATCTTTGAGCTTGGCGCAACGCGTTACGAGGCAACGACGCGATGTGGCTTCATTTCCGTGTCATCAACCTTGGCTAGAAACAGCACGACCGAATTGAAGCGTGCCAAATGCTGCGGTTGGGGATGGGGCCCCTGCGATGAGCGACACCAATCGAACGGCGTTGCTCACTCTTCTCGTCGCAAGTTACGACGATCTCAAACAACGTTTGACACGGCGGACCGGATCTGCGGACCTCGCCAACGAGGCTTTACAGGATACTTTTCTGCGCTTGAGCAATGCGGACGGTATCGGGCCCGTGCGCGATCTGCATGCATATCTGTTCCGGGTCGCGATGAGTGCCATCAGCAACCGGCGCGTTGCAGAGCGTCGCCGCCGTACCGTTTCGGAGACCGATGCGCTGTTCGATCTGGTCGACGACAGCCCTGGTCCCGAAAGGATCATCGAAGCCCGCTCCGAGATCAATGCGCTCAAGCAGGTGATTCAGGAGTTGCCGGCGCGTCGTCGGGAGATTCTCATGGCGATATGCGTTGACGAGGTGCCGCTGCGGCAAGTGGCGGAGCGGTTCGGCGTCAGCGTCCGCACGATACAGGTCGAACTCAAGCAGGCGCTGGTGCATTGCGCGGTTTGTCTCGATCGCGGCGCGCGAATGCCGGGGGCTGCGTTCCGGCGCCGCAATCCGTTCGGCCAGCATGATCGCTCGTCGCACATGGCCGCAAGCGATAACGACACGCTTGCCCGGCGATTGCCATTCGGTAGCGGCAGGTGAGATGCCATGGGGAGGCAGGCTTATACCATCCGATGTGCCGAGAGGGCCATGCCACGTGTGACGCTCGGGCCAGGAAGCCTTGGCCACCGGCATCGGACACACTCCAGGACACAACTAGAGCGCGAGCAGTCGCGCGGCGTAGTCCACCAACCAAAGGGCAGGACACAGGAAGGCGCCAAATGGCAATTTCGCCGTGCGCCCGGCGGAATGGTTGCGCAGTCGTGCCAGCAACACGGCGATCAACGCGGCACTCGTCGCCAGGGTGAAGCAGAGCGGCACCATGTGGAGCGGCAACCACGCGCCTATGGCGGCCGCGAGCTTGACGTCGCCAAGCCCCAGACCCTCACGCTGCCGCAGCCACTGGTAGGTCCCGCGCAGCAGCCAGAGCGCCGCAGCAACCAGGATGGCGTTGCCCAGCGCGGTGGTCAGCGCGCTCCAGCGATCGAACGGATCGAGCACGGTCGTGGCGACAAGCCCGGCAAACAGGGCGCCCCCGGTGACGACGTCCGGAAGCAGGAAGTTGCGCGCGTCCACATCGGCGCCGGCAACCATCAGTGTGCCCAGGACGGTCGACGCCAGCGCATGCGGCCATGGCAGCGTTGCCGCGGAGATCAGCGCGACTGCCGCAGATCCGCAAACCAGCACGGTGGGATCAGGCTGCAGGGCCTCCAGAGTTTCATCGTCATCGGCCTGGTCGTCGATCGTCATCGTCGTCTCATGTTGTTTCTTGCTGCGCGAGAACCAGCCGTGCGGGCGCGGCATGTCGGAGCTGTGCAATGTTAGCTCACGAAAGCAATGCGACTGCGACAGCGGATGTGCCGCCGACCGATTTCATGACTTATCTCGCAGGAAGGGGAGCGCTGCGGGACGGCCAGAAGGATGACGGTACCCGTCGGGTCCGTAACGGCGACGGATCGGCCGGCCATACGGATTGGAGCGCCATCACCAAGCTCACGCCCTCGGCGCTGGCGGACGAACTGGCCGGCTTCTATCGATGCGACCGCGTCCGGCGCGACGATCTGGTGGAGGGGCGTTTCGCCGGCGGCGAAATGTCGACGCGGTTCCTCAAGGAGGAGCGCCTTTTCCCTTACGAGAGCGCGGCCGGAACGTTGCACCTCGCAGTGACCGCTCCGATTGACGATGAGACGTTGCGGGCGATCGAACTCGCGTTGCGCAGGACGGTTACGCTTTCGGTCGCGACCACCGAGGATCTCGATGCCGCGCTG
>JAEWCT010000079.1 GCA_023390485.1 Pseudomonadota bacterium | reverse complement strand
GTAGAGTCGTCGCGGCGTCGAGCCGCCAGACAGATTGACGGCAAAATCGCCTTGTTTCGCAGTGGCCAATTCAAGCAGCCAGTTCGCAACCCTCACCGCCAACGTGTCAGCATCGGCTAGAATTTCGAGGTTCGCCACGAACGGATTGGTCAAGGACGTCTCCTTCTTATTCTTACCGGTCCCCAAACTTGGGGGTGTCCCTGTCACAAACTTTGCGTATTGGCGGCCGGAGCCAAAATAAATTTCTGCACGGCTTTGGCAAAGCCCTCGTTCTCGTTGCTGTCGGTGACGGCGCTCGCCTGCGCCTTCACCTCGGCGCTGGAATTGCCCATCGCGATGGAAAAGCCGCTCTTGGCGAACATGAGAACGTCATTTGGCATGTCTCCGATCGTGACGATCTGGCCGGGCGCTACGTCGAGGAGCTTGGAGAGCGTCGCCACCACGGTTCCCTTGTTGGCCTTGGGATGGGTCACGTCGAGATAATAAGGTTGAGAACGCGCGGCGCTGGCCGCCCCTCCGAGAGTGCGCTGCGCCGCCTTCTCGCACGCGGCGACGCGGTCCAGATCGTTCGACACGCCGACGACCTTTACGGTGTGTGCAAAGTGCGCGTCGGTGAACGAAGGGACGACCGTCGGGTCGAATTTGACCGTCCACGTCTCGCGCGCCACATGCGGCGCATTCGGATCGCGGATCAGCCATTCGTCTTCGGTATAGACCCACGCGTCGAGCTCCTGGTCGAGAAGAATGGCGACCGCCTGCTTCGCCGTCTTGGGATCGAGCAGGTGACTTTCAATCACTGAAAGATCCGGATTGACGAAGATGCCGCCGTTGAAGCCGGCGATCGGAGTTCCGAGTGCCAACGGAGCAATCAACATCGACATGCCGCGCGGCGGCCTGCCGCTCGTTATCGCAAATCCGATGCCGGCATCCCGCAGTTCGCTGACGGCTGCCTTCGCCGCGTCTGTCAGCACTTTGTCGTGAGTAACGAGTGTGCCGTCGACGTCGGCCAGAAGCAGTTGGATCGTCCGGTGACCGCTCATGGCTTGTTGCACCCTGTAGGAGTGATCGGCCGCCACACCCGGCCGCCATCATGGCGCAGCAAGTCGTTGGCCGCCTCCGGACCGTCGCTCCCGGACTCGTAGTTCGGAAAATCGGCCTTCTCCGCGGCCCAGGCATCAAGGACGGGCTGCACGATCCGCCAGCCGTGCTCCACCATGTCGGCGCGCATGAAGAGCGTTGGATCGCCGATCATCACGTCGTAGAGCAGCGTCTCATATCCGACATTCGGTTCCTTCGCGAACCAGTCACTGTAGTGAAAGTCCATCTTGACGGCAGCGAGGTTGACGACAGGCCCGGGCCGTTTGACCTCGAATTGTAGCGAAATGCCTTCATCCGGCGCGATGCGCAGCACCAGCCAGTTGGGCCGCAAGCATTCGACGGGCGTATATTGAAACGCCGTGTAAGGCGCTTGCTTGAAGCAGATCGCGATTTCCGTATCCCGTCGCGACATGTGTTTTCCTGTGCGCACGTAAAACGGCACGCCGGCCCAACGCCAGTTGTCGATCTCGAGCTTCATGGCGATATAGGTTTCGACGTTCGAAGCTGTTGCCACATTGGGCTCCTGCCGGTAGGCCACGGCCTTTTTGCCTTTCACCTTGCCAGCTCCGTATTGGCCGCGCACGGCGCATGTCGCAGACACCGGCGCCATTGCCGCAAGCACGTCGGCTTTTTTCGTGCGGATCGCTTGGGCATCGAAACCCGTCGGAGGCTCCATGGCGACCATCGAAAGCAGCGAGAAAACATGATTGGGGACCATGTCGCGCAGCGCCCCGGTGACCTCGTAGAACGACCCGCGCTGCTCGACGCCAACCGTCTCTGCCGCAGTGATCTGTACGTGATCGATACGGTCGCGATTCCAGATCGGTTCGAACAGCCCGTTGCCGAAGCGAAACGCCATGATGCTTTGGACGGTGTCCTTTCCCAGAAAGTGGTCGATGCGGAAAATCTGGTCTTCGTTCAGCGTGCGCAGGATCTGCGCATTCAATTTGCGGGCCGAGTTGAGGCTATGGCCGAATGGTTTCTCGATGACGACGCGGCGCCAAAACTTCGTCTTTCCATTTTTGTCCTCGGTCTGCTGCGTGAGCTTGGCATCGCCGAGGTAATCGATCACGGTACCAAAGAGGCGATCGGCTACCGCGAGATAGAAAATGGCATTGCCTTCGGTGCCATGCACCTTTTCCGCATCGGCAAGCGCACTGCAAAGCGTCTGATACACTTCGGGCTTGGTCAGATCGCCCTCGACATACGACAGCTTGTCCGCAAGCCGCTTCCAGGCGGCGTCGTCGATATGATCGACATCGAACTCTGTCACCGGATTTCCGACATAGCTCTTGAGCGTTTCGTAAAGGTGGTCGCGCCAGCTTTCGGACGTTCCTGGCTTCCGCCCGACGCCTATGAGCGCGAACTTTTCAGGCAGAACACTGGTGCGCGAGAGATTATAGAGCGCGGGAATGACCAGCCGTTTCGTGAGGTCGCCGTAGGCGCCAAAAATGACCATGGCGCACGGGTCGGCCGGCTCGGGCTGCCGTGCCGGCGGACATTGAATGAGCTGCGCGGCTTGGTGTCTTCGGATCGGAGCCTTTAACGACATCGAGCTAATCCGTTGGGTTTTACGATGCGGCCCGCCCTCGCGATTCCATTGTCTTCGGTTCGGGATCAAGCGGCTCGCTTCCTTCGATGTGGCCGCCGAAGCCCAGGCGCATCGCCGAAAGCATCTTCTCTCCGAACGTGTGCTGCCCCCGCGACCGGAAACGCGCGTAAAGGGCTGTCGAGAGAACTTCTGCGGGAACGGCTTCTTCGATCGCGGCTTCGACGGTCCAGCGGCCCTCGCCGGAATCTTGAACGAAGCCGGAAAAACTTTTGAGCTGCGGGTCTTTCGCCAGTGCCGCGGAGCTAAGATCGAGCAACCAGGATGTAATGACGCTGCCGCGCCGCCAAACCTCTGCAATGTCCGGCATGTTGAAGACGAAGCGCTCGTCGTCGGGCAGGTCATTGGAATCTTTGTTGCGAAGAATGTCGAAGCCCTCGGCGTAGGCCTGCATCAATCCGTATTCGATGCCGTTATGCACCATCTTGACGAAGTGCCCGCTGCCATTCGGGCCCGTGTGAATATACCCATGCTCGGCGCGTGGATCCGCTTTTTCCCGGCCTGGAGTGCGCGGTATGTTGCCTAATCCAGGCGCGAGCGCCGCAAAGATCGGATCGAGGTGAGCGACAGCCTCCTGTGGGCCGCCGATCATCATGCAATAGCCGCGTTCGAGACCCCAGACGCCGCCGGAGGTGCCGCAATCGATGTAGCGGATACGCTTTTCGGCCAGCGCCTTCGCGCGCCGGATGTCGTCCTTGTAGAACGAATTGCCGCCATCGATGATGATGTCATCAGGCGCCAAAATGCCGCCGAGACGCTCCACGGTCTGCTCAGTTATTCGCCCGGCCGGCAACATTAGCCAGACAGCGCGCGGCTTCTCTGCGAGCGCCTTTGTCATATCCTCCAGAGACTCGACGGCCGTCGCACCTTCCTTGGCCAGCAGATCGCGCGGCCTGGCGTCGGCATCGAACACGACGCAGTGGTGTCCCGCCTTCATCAGCCGGCGAGAGATGTTGCCCCCCATGCGACCCAAACCGACTATCCCGATCTGCATTTAAGTCATCCTCAAAGCTCGTTACCGAGCGCCTCATCGACGGCGCGCGCAAACTCCGCAAGGCCGGTATCGACGTCCTTGACGTGAACGCGCAGCGCGCGCCGCCCCCGTTCGACCAGCACATCGAGATCGCCGCGCGCCTGCGCCGCCTTCACGACGCCGAAGCTGTACGAATGGCCGGGCACGTCGATATCGATTTGGTCGTCGGCGGTAAATTGGAGAAAAACTCCGGAATTCGGACCGCCCTTGTAGGCTTGACCCGTGGAATGCTGGAAGCGTGGGCCGAAGCCGAGGCAGGTCGCGGCGTGGGTGCGGTCGCGGATGCGCGAACGCATCGCCGTCAGGGCTCTGATGTGCGCCTCGTCGCGCCAGATGTAGGGAAGCAAAGCCACATAGTCGCCGGCCTCCACGCGTCCGAAATGGCTCCTGAGATATCCGGCCAGCGTGTTGTGCCGGCCGAGCTCGGCGGCGTTGCGCGGATCGGCGTAGAGCGCGATGCCGTCTTCGCGAAAGATCGGCTCTTCATCGGGCAGACTGTGCGATCTTTCGTATGCATCGGTCAGCGCGCTCGTCTTGACCTTGCTCGCTTCGACATCCGGCTGATCGAACGGATTGATACCGATGATCTCACCGGCCACCGCGGTTGCGATTTCCCAGCGGAAGAACTCTTGGCCGATGTGCCAGAGGTCCTTGACGCGGATTTTAGCAATCGGATGGCCGGCTTTCTCCAGCGCATCCACGGCCTGCTGCTGTGACGACGCTGCGCGCCCGTCCAATTCGAGATAGGCGAAGAAACGGTCGGCACCATAATGCTCAGGAGTTGTCGGCGGCTCGTCCGCCAGCGGAATGAGTCCGCGACCGTCCTTGCCTGTGCTTTCGGCGAGAAGCTGCTCCAGCCACGCACCGAGATCGACGATTTCCGGTGAGGCGATGATCGTTACCTTGTTGCGGCCGAATTGCTTGGCCGCAACGCCTAAGGCGATGCCGAGCTTCACACCGGGATTTTCGGAAGGCGGCACATCGGCGCCGCAAGTGCGCTCCATCGGCAGCGTCGTTTCGAGAAGCCGCTTGACGTCGAGACCCATGGCGGCGGCCGGCACCAATCCGAAGTTCGAAAGTACGGAATAGCGGCCGCCGATCGAGGGCACGCCGTGAAAGATATGAGCGAACCCGAGTTTCTTGGCACGCGCTTCCAGCGACGAACCCGGGTCCGTAACAGCAACAAAATTCCGGGCCGCCTTTTTCTTGGTCCCGACAGCGGTGGCGACGCGATCGAGGAAGTAGTCCATGAAAAGGTTCGGCTCCAGCGTGCTGCCGGATTTGGATGAGACGATGAACAGCGTCTGGCCGAGTTCAACGGAGCCTTCGACGGCCTTGATCTGCGCGGGATCAGTGCTGTCGAGCATATGGAAGCGCGGCCAGCCGGACTGGTGCCCGAACGTCTCGCTCAACACTTCCGGGCCGAGGCTCGAGCCGCCCATGCCGAGCAGAACCACATCGGTGAAGCGGCGTTCTTTCACGTCTTCCCCAAAGCGCCGCAATTGGCCGACGTTGCCGATTTCGTGCTCGACGGCGTGCAGCCAGCTGGTCCACTTGTTTTCATTCGTTCCGGTCCAAAGCGATTTGTCGCCCGCCCAAAGCCGCCGAATGAGACCTTCTCTGCGCCAGGTCTCGAGTTCACTATCATAGGCCGCCTTCATCGCCGGCACGCCCACAGCAATTTGCAGACCGTTGCAATGGTCTTCGATCAGTGTGCGCCGCCGTCGCGCTATGGCTGCAAAGAGCTTGTCGAACGCGTCTGAGAACTGCTGCACGCCATCCTTCACCAGTTCATCCGTGACCTCCGGCAACGAGATGCCGTGCTCGGCGAGCGCGGCAAGCACCGCGCGCGCGCCTGCCACATCCTGTTCGATGGCATCGGGTGTTGGATTCCCGTGGTCGCGATAAGCGTCCATCGTCGCGGGCGGAACGGTGTCGACCGTCTCCCGTCCGATGAGACTGTCGACGTAAATCGTGTCTTTGTAGGCCGGATTTTTTGTGCTCGTCGAAGCCCAGAGGAGTCGCTGCGTCCTTGCACCTGAAGCAACGAGATCGATCCAGCGCGAACCTGAAAACAGCGCCTTGTATCGAACGTAAGCAAGCTTCGCATTGGCGATCGCTGTCTTGCCGCGCAGATTTTCCGCAGCCTGCCGGTCATTGAGCTTATCGAGCCGCTTGTCGACCGCAGTGTCGATGCGGCTGACGAAGAAGCTCGCGACACTGCCGATCTTTGAAACGTCGCCTCCCGCCTTCTTCAAGTCTTCAAGGCCGGAGATATAGGCTTCGACGACCTGCTCGTAGACGCTGACGGAAAACAGCAATGTGATGTTGATGTTCAGTCCACGACCGATCAGTCGCCGGATGGCAGGTATGCCGGCAGGCGTCGCTGGCACCTTCACCATCAGGTTGGGTCGATCAACAGCCGCCCATAGCCGCATCGCCTCCGTCACCGTGGCCTCGGTGTCGTTGGCGAGATAAGGCGAGCATTCGAGGCTGACATAGCCGTCGCGATCCTGTGTTTTGTCGTAGACTGGACGCAAGACATCGGCTGCGGCGCGGATATCGGCGATCGCCAGATGCTCGTAGATCGCGGAGATGCTGTGATCAGCCCGGGCCTGAAACGCCTTCAGGGCTTCCGCGTACTCGTCGGTCTCGCCGATGGCCTTCTCGAAAATCGATGGGTTCGATGTGACGCCCTTCAATCCATCGCGCTCGATAAGCACGCCGAGTTCGCCGCTTTCGATAAGGCTACGCTTCATATAGTCGAGCCAGAGCGATTGGCCGTATAATTCGAGCTGCTTCAGTGCGTTCATGCCGCTTTCTCCTTGGCCAAGCCGAGCTGTTGCTTCGCCACGGCCAGTACGTTCTTCGGCGTAAAGCCGAACGCCCTCATCGCTTCCGCAATTGGCGCCGACGCGCCGAAGCTGTGGATGCCGATCCTGGCGCCGGTCGGCCCCACATAGCGATCCCAGCCGATGACCGCGCCCGCCTCGACCGAAACGCGCGCTTTGACGGCAGGCGGCAGCACGCTGTCGCGATACGCTTGATCCTGTTGTTCGAACAATTCCCACGACGGCATGCTGACGAGACGCGCCGCAACGCCTTCCTGCTTCAGCGTTTCGTAAGCTTCCACGCAAAGCGCAACTTCGCTGCCAGTGCCGATCAGGATCACCTGAGGTTTGCCGCGGTCGGCATCGGCCATGATGTAGGCGCCGCGCGCAACTCCTGCCGCGGAGGCGTAACGCTTGCGATCGAATGTCGGGACAGGCTGCCGGGTCAATGCCAGGCAGACCGGCCCATGCGCCGATCCGACGATGACACGCCAAGCTTCGGCGACCTCATTGGCATCGGCGGGCCGGAGCGTAATGAGGCCGGGCACACTGCGCAGCGCCACGAGGTGCTCGATCGGCTGATGCGTCGGTCCATCCTCACCGAGGCCGATCGAGTCGTGCGTGAAGATATAGATGACAGGAACGTCCATCAGCGCACTGATGCGGATGGCAGGCTTCGCATAGTCGGAAAAGGTCAGAAAACTCGAGCCATAGGCGCGGAGCTTGGATAACGCGAGCCCATTCAGAATGGTGCCCATGGCATGTTCGCGAACTCCGAAATGCAGATTGCGGCCGCCATATTTGCCAGCCTCGAAATCTCCCGCCGCCTCGAACGTCAGACGCGTCTTCGTCGATGGCGCAAGATCAGCGGACCCGCCGATAAGCGAGGGAACATGCGCTGCGATGGCGTTCAGCACCTTGGCGGAGGAATCGCGCGTCGCGAGCCCTTTCGGATCGGCGGCAAAGCTCGGCAGATCGGCGTCCCATCCGCCCTTAAGTTGACCTGTCTGCAATCGTTCGATGTCGCCGCTGGCGTCAGGATGTTTGGACCGATAAGTCTTTATGAGCTCCGACCAAGCCGTCCGGAGTTCCCGCCCGCGCCGGCCGATGTTGGCGCTGAAGTGCTCACGCACACCCTCGGGAATGAAAAACTGGGAATCTTCCGGCCATCCATAGCTGCGTTTCGCAAGGCGGACTTCTTCGGCACCAAGCGGTTCGCCGTGCGCGGCGCTGGTATCGTGCTTATGCGGCGCGCCGTAGCCGATATGGCTATCGACGATGATCAGTGTCGGCACGTCGTGCGTATTCCGGAAGGTCTCGATCGCCTCTGCAATTCGCTCGCAGTCGTTGGCGTCTCCGACATGCAGCACGTTCCAGCCGTAAGCAAGGAAGCGCGCGGCAACATCGTCGCTGAACGCGAGATCTGTGTGGCCTTCGATCGTGATGCGGTTGCTGTCGTAAATCCAGCAGAGGTTGCCGAGCATCAGGTGGCCCGCGAGCGAGGCGGCTTCGCTCGCGACGCCTTCCATCATGTCGCCGTCACCGCAGAAAGTATAAATGTCGTAGTTGAATATCTCGAGGTCCGGCTTGTTGAAATGCCGTGCCAGCCAACGCTCGCCGATCGCCATTCCGACGCTCATTCCGCAGCCTTGACCGAGGGGTCCAGTCGTCGCCTCAACGCCAGCGGTACGATGATATTCAGGATGGCCCGGACAAGGACTGTCGAGCTGACGGAAGCGCTTGATGTCTTCGAGAGTGACGGCGAGTTCGCGGGAGCTTTGACCGTTCCTTACGCCGGCAAGATGCAACATCGAATAGAGCAGCATCGAAGCGTGTCCATTGGACAGCACGAAGCGGTCTCTATTGGGCCAGGCGGGCTCGTCGGGATCATAGCGGAGGAAGCGCTGCCACAACGTATAAATGACCGGAGCCAACGCCATCGGCGTGCCGGGATGGCCGGACTGGGCCTGCTGCACCGCGTCCATGG
>JAEWCT010000378.1 GCA_023390485.1 Pseudomonadota bacterium | reverse complement strand
GTTTACGCGCCGCCAATCGCGCTGACGCGAAGCGCCTCGCGCTCGGCCGCTTCGCGGCGCATCCGCTTCATTTCCATGAGGCCGCGATTGAACTCGGCTCCCAAGAGAATGGTGATCGCGGTGAACTGGAAGAAGATCAGCGCGATCATCAGCTGCGAAAGACCGGCGTAGAACAGCGAATAGTTGCTGATTTTAATGTAGTAGGACCACAGTCCGGCGAGGGCGAGCCAAAGGCCGATCGTCAGAAGTATGCCGGGCCAGACATCGGCCACGCGCCGTCTGCCTGCCACCAGCCACAAGTGAAGCGCAAACAACTGCACCGCCATCACGGCGCCGGCGACGCTGTATCGGAGCCCGGGTCCGAGGCTGATCGAGTCGATAAACGTTTTAATCCAACCGGCGGAAAAGCTTTCGACGATCGCCGGTCCGAAGATGCCCGGGCCGACGACGACGACCCAAGTGATCACCAGCGTCGAGAACGCGTTGACGAATACGAAGAGCATGCTGATCAGCAGGCATAGCGCGTAGGGCCGCTTCTCGCGCACCCGGTAGGCGCCGTTCAAGGCGGCGCGCAATGTCTCGACCGCGCTCGTAGCGAAGAACAGGGCCAGGAATGCGGAGACCGTTAGAAGATCGATACGCTGCGATCCCATCACCGCTTCGATCTGCGGAGCGATGCCTTTGACGACCGGCTCCGGCAGAATGGCAAACAATTGGTTGATGGCGTCCTGAGCAAGCTCGCGGCCGCCGAAAATACCGGAGAGGGCGCCGAGAAAGATGCAAAAGGGAAAAATGGAAACGACAAAAGAAAATGCGATCGCGCCGGCCATCGCGAAGCCCGAGTGCTCGTAGACCCGGTAGATGGCCTCGAACAATCTTCGCATGCGCTTCATGAGTTAACGTCTCTCCCCAGGCTTTTCGTGTTTTGTTGCGCGGAACCTAGTGTCTCGGAGAACCGGGGTCCACACCGGACGTCATAAGTCTGAAGGAGGCGGCAATTTGGACGCAGGTTCAGGCTCATGGTCAGTCCTGTAACCGGCGGAAACCTTACAAGGTCCACGATCGTTCCCGGAGCGCACCCGAAGCGCTCTGGCCGCCGGTTTTGCGCAAATACGTCGCGCGAGGGTTGGTTCGGGGTCGTGGCCTGTTGACTAATCCTGCAGAGCAGTGAATTGGTCGCGCAGTACCGCTGGGATGGGCGAAATACATTGTCCAGCGCATTGTCATTCCTCAGGAGAAACGCATGTCCGTTACGCCGATGAAGGCTGGAGCCAGCATCCTTGCAGGGGGAGCCGCCAAGCTCATCGAGCGCACCGGTGAAGTCGTCGCCGGGGCGGACAAAATACTTCAGGCCGCCAAGGCGGGCGTCAGGATCAAGATCCAGGAAGCGGGCGGTATCGACGAGGCGCAGCACACGGCGCACGGGCTCGCATGGCTGGCGACGACGGTCGAGGGTCTTCGCCAGATGCACGATTGGGCGAGCCGTCTCGAGGGCGAAGGGCGCTTCGGTGAATTCGAGCAGCTTCTGCTGATCGCGGCCTTCGGCGAATACGCCGCGCAGGTCGCCAACGGCATTCCGATGAGCCAGCTTGAAATCGCGCGCGCCGAGGCGCTGGGCGTTCCGAAAAGCGATCTCCGCCGCTTTGAGGATTCGGTTGCCGACATCGTCGCCGAAGGCGGTTCGGAAACGGTCAAGGCGCGGCTTGGCGAATTGATCGCCGTACAGCCCGAAGCCATGACCTTCGGCGATACGGGTCTCGACGAGACGCATGCGCAGATCCAGGATCTGATGCGCCGCTTCTGTCTCGACGAAGTTTATCCGCACGCGCACGAGTGGCACCTCAAGAACGAATACATTCCGCTCGACGTCATTGCAAAGCTTGCCGAGCTTGGCGTTTTCGGTCTCGCATTGCCGGAAGAGTTCGGCGGCATGGCGCTCGGCAAGGAATCCATGTGCGTCGCGTCGGAAGAGCTTTCGCGCGGCTACATTGGCGTCGGGTCGCTCGGCACGCGCGCGGAGATCGCGGGCGAACTCATACATAACAATGGCACGCCAGAGCAGAAGGAGAAATATCTCCCGAAGATCGCGAGCGGCGAGTGGCTGCCGACGGCCGTTTTCACCGAGCCGAACACCGGCTCCGATCTTGCCTCGCTGACGACGCGCGCAGTGAAGGACGGTGACGTTTACAAGATCACCGGTCAGAAGACGTGGATCACGCATCCCGTCCGCGCCGACATCATGACGGTGCTGACGCGCACCAATCCAAACGAAAAGGGCTACAAGGGCCTGTCGATGTTCATCGCCGAGAAGCCGCGCGGAACGGATGAGGATCCATTTCCGGCGCAGGGCATGACCGGCGGCGAGATCGAGGTTCTCGGCTATCGCGGCATGAAGGAATACGACATTTCCTTCGACAACTTCGAAGTGCCGGCTGAGAACCTGCTCGGCGGCGTCGAAGGTCAAGGCTTCAAGCAGCTGATGAACACCTTCGAGGGGGCGCGCATCCAGACGGCCGCGCGCGCTGTCGGCGTCGCGCAGTGCGCGATGGATCTCGGGCTCAAATATGCGCTCGAACGCTCGCAGTTCGGCAAGCCGATCTATTCGTTCCCGCGTGTTCGCAACAAGGTCGTGATGATGGCCGTCGAGACGATGATCGCGCGGCAGCTCACGTATTTCTCGGCGCGGCAGAAGGATGCCGGCCGGCGCTGCGATCTCGAAGCGGGCATGGCGAAGCTGCTCGGCGCACGCGTTGCCTGGGCGAACGCGGACAACGCTTTGCAGATCCACGGGGGCAACGGTTTCGCGCTCGAATATCCGGTGAGCCGCGTGCTTTGCGATGCGCGCATTCTGAATATTTTCGAGGGTGCGGCGGAAATTCAGGCGCAGGTTATCGCGCGGCGGCTGCTTGAG
>JAEWCT010000342.1 GCA_023390485.1 Pseudomonadota bacterium | reverse complement strand
GTCTGGTATACGGACCTGGACAAACCCCTGGTGAGCGATCGTCGTTGGTGGCGGCGGTCGACGCGGCCCATCCTTACGCCGGGGGCGTCGGCCGCTGATCGTGTCGGCGTCATCGCGCGGTTCGGCGAAATGTCCGCCCTTCATCGCCACGCCACGCGGCTTTTCCCGCGTTTTCTGCCCGAAGAGGCGGCGGCACTGCTTACCCCGACAGGCCTGCGTTTCGATGATGAGATGATGCTTGAACCGTTGCGTCGCCATTTCGTGGCGACTCTGCCGCTCAAGCGCGCTCTGCAGCGGGTCGACCTGATGACCTTTTGCAGCGATTCCATTCTGGCAAAGGTCGATCGCACCAGCATGGCGCACGGGCTCGAGGTTCGCGTTCCCTTCCTCGATCACCGTATCGTCGAATGGGCGCTCCCGCGTCCGCTTCGGGCACGGGAAGATACGGAGAGCAAGCCGGTTCTGCGCGATTATCTCGCCCGGCGGGTTCCGGCGGACGTCTTGCGGCGGCCCAAGCAGGGATTCAGCATCCGGGTCAGCGGCTTCGACTGGGACGCCGAAGCGGAGGCGATAGGAGAAAGCGGCTGGATCAAAGACGGTTTCTGGTCAGACGAGTGGCGCAAGACGATCGCATCGGGCGTGCCCTCTCGAGAGGGGCGCATCTGGGTCCTTGCCATGCTTTCTACGTGGTATGAGGCGGCAGTCGGCCGGCAACAAGCGTCGTCCGCCGTCACGGCGCGAATGGCTTCGACCTGAGTGCGTCGATGCGGATTCTCGTCGCGAGCCCATTTGAGGCGGGCGCTCATTGGGCGCACGCGATCAACACCATCAAGATGGCGGAGGGTTTCGCGCGGCTCGGCCACGATGTGACGCTCGCTTGCTGGCGGCCCGCCGAAGGCGCGGTCACGACGGATGCCCTCGCCGCGGCCTACGGTCTGCAGTCGAGGCTGCGGTGGGGCCAGATTCGCCGCGCAATTTTCGGCAGGCCGCTCGATCCACATTGGCACTTCGCACTCGCGGCACTTCCGATGCTGCTGCGTACGCGCCCACATCTGGTGTTCTCGCGCAGCTATATCTTTCCCGTCCTCAGCAGCCGGCTCGGCTTCGCAACGGTCGCGGAGAGTCATGCTGATCCGAGCCATGCCACGCCGCATTTCCAAAGCCTTGTCAATGCGAGCCGGCGGCCTCGCTTCCGGACTTGGGTTACGATTTCGCACCGCCTCGCCGAAGCATATTGCGCCCTCGGCGTTCCGGCAGAGAAGATCGCCGTATTGCCCGACGCCGTCGACCTTCATTTGTTTCGACGCCCGACGGCCCTCCCTGCCGACCCATTCGCCGGGCGTCGGCCGGCCGCCGTTTACGCGGGTCATCTGTACGATTACAAGGGCATCCCCACAATCCTGGAAGCCGCCAAGCGCCTTCCGGGCGTCTATTTCCATCTGGTCGGCGGCTGGGTCGAGGACATCGCGCGGCAAAGGAACGCCGCAGCCGAACTCGGTGCGACGAACGTCATCTTCCATGGCGGTCACCCCCATGCGGCGGTTCCAAGTTTCCTATGGCATGCCGATGTCCTGCTGCTGCCTCCATCGGCGCGCCATCCGAGTGCTGCGTGGACGAGCCCGGTCAAGCTTGGCGAGTACCTTGCATCCGGTAGCCCCGTCGTGGCGACCTCAATCCCCGCGCTTCGCGACTGGCTGACCGACGATCACGTCATCTTCGTAGCGCCGGACGATGGGAGGGCGCTGGCGGACGGATTGGCAACCGTGCTTGCTGACCCGCGCCTTGCCGCGGTTCGCACTGCAGCCGCATTGGCGCGCGCTGAGGAATTGTCCTATGAGGGGCGGGCAGCCGATATAATCCATCGAACCGGTCTCCCGCAGACGAGATCGAGCGCGGGCGGGCAGCCGAAGGCGGCAAATAGCAGCATTGGGCCAATCGGCACATCGACTGATCGTCCAGCCTCGCGTGAGACGAGGGAGTAGGTGTAGCGAAAATGCGGCAGATCAACGGCGACGTACCCCTGACCTTGGAACTCAGGCAGGCCTATTTCTCCATGGCCCGACGCGAGCTGGCCGAGCATCGTAGAAAAGGGGCCGGATGCGCGTTGCTCGACGTTACCGACGGGCTCGTCGAGGTGGACGACAAGGTCGCGTCTGGCTCGTCGCCGCTGCGCATCTATACGGATATCGTTCTGATCGATGCGATCAGGCGCTACTGCCCCGAGCAGGCCTATGTTCTCGACCTCGGTTGCGGACGTGGCGAATACGTCGCTCTGTTCGAAAATTCGGGTCGGTCGGGAACATATGTCGGCGTCGACGTGCGTCGATCGCCGCATTGGGAGCGGTGGACCAGCCGCCAGAATGCCCGGTTTCCCGCGTCTTATATCGAGTTGCCCGCCGAGGCTCTGACGCGCCGTCTTGGCCCGGCTTCCTTCGATTTCTGCATCAGTTCGAGTTCGCTCGAGCACATCGAAGACGACGAACAGGCGTTGCGCGAGCTTGCGTCGGTGATGCGACCTGGCGCCGTCGGCGTTCACATCGTCCCTTCGCCATGGTCGATGTATCTGTACGGAACGCATGGGTGGCGTCGCTACCCGCTGGAACGGCTTCAACGCATCTTTTCGAACGCCGGCTTCCAGATCGAGGCAATTCACGCGCTGGGCGGCACGCCGTCCTTCCTGCTGCATTTCCTCTGGATCACATTGCTCGAGTACGGCTACGCGTTCGACATTGTCTCGGGAGCGCGGCTTCCGACCCGCTTGTCCGCGCGGCTGGCGCGATGGCACGTTCCCGGCGCGCGGTCCAGCCCCCTCATGTTGAGGGTCTACCGGCGGCTGCTTACGGCGGCAATTCGTCTTGACCGCGTGTGCCCGAAGCGGACAATCGGCTACGCCGTGATTGCGCGAAAGCCGATATGATCGAATGCATGGCGGCGAGGTCTACGCATCATCGAAGGTGTGGAATGGCCCGACCTGGAGAACAAAGCCCATGACGGGTTTTCTTTCCCGTCTCACCGGGGCGTTGCGCGGTTCTGGACGTCCGAAGCCGGCCGCGCGCGACAACGTGGCGCCTTCCCATGCGTCGGCATCCCCGGCGGGCTCGCGCGATGCCGCGATCCGAAACGCGCAGCGCGAGTTCGAGGCTGCCTGCGCCTTGCTCACGCATGATGACGTGACGATCGATTGCGGGGCCAATGTGGGACAGTTCACCGCAAGGCTGGCCGACACCGGCGCCCGAGTCTATGCCTTCGAGCCGAATCCGCATGCATTCGCCGCGCTGAAGGCGCGCTTCGAGGGCCGGCCGAACGTGTCGCTCATACAGGCCGCGGTCAATAGCGAGCCCGGCTCGGTTCGGCTCTATATGCATAAGAATGCAGGCGAGGATCAGCTCCTCTGGTCAACGGGCTCATCAATTCTCGACTACAAGGGCAACGTCGATCCGGGCAACTTCGTCGAAACGCCGGCGGTCGATCTGTGCGATTTCGTAGAGAAGCTCGCGAAACCCATAGCGGTCCTGAAGATGGACGTCGAAGGTGCCGAGGCGCAGATTTTGAAACGGCTGATCGAGACGGGCGCCTACCGGCGAGTCAAGCGTATGTTTGTCGAAACCCATGAAGCGAAGATTCCGGAGCTCCGACTTGCCATCGCCGAGTTGCGGGCGCTGATCCGCCAACGCGGCATCGACACGATCAATCTCGATTGGGAGTGACCGTGCCGCTCACTGCCAACGCGCCGGCGCGCCAATCCCGGTCTGTACAGGCCCGCCATGGCCTCGATCTCGCCGACATTCATCTTGTCCTCTTCTTCACGCGCGGCGTTTCTTTGCGCGCTTGGGCCGAAACCGGCATGCTGGAGCGGGAAGTCGCACTTTATCGTCGGCTGCGGCCGCGTCTGCGTGCTTTGACGTTCGTTACTTACGGTGACGCATCCGATCTCGATTACGGCTCGGCCATCGATGGCATTTCGGTCGTCTGCAATCGTTGGAGCTTGCCGCTCGCGGCATACCGAAGCTGGATCGGCGC
>JAEWCT010000189.1 GCA_023390485.1 Pseudomonadota bacterium | reverse complement strand
GGTCTCCACATGAATAAAGGCTTCGCTAGCCTTAATACGAGGCGTAGCGAACACGGGATTACGGCAGCATGTCAGGGACGTTAACTGTTGGTAATCTAGCCTTCTGAGACGACGATTTCGGCTACTGCCGGTCGCTCGTAAGGATCGTGTCGAGCTTGGCTTTTTCCTGCTCGGTCAGTGGCGCGCTCGGATTGGATACATCCCTTTTCCCGGCGCGCAGAACCAGTATGAGGCCACCGATCAGAACCAGGACGGGCGTCAACCAAAGAAGGAGTGTCGATAGCTCGAAACGCGGCTTCAAAAGAACGAATTCGCCGTAGCGGGCGACAACATAGTCGAGGACCTGCTGGTCGGAATCTTTTGCCTCGAGACGTTCGCGAACGAGCCGGCGGAGATCGCCCGCAAGCGGGGCGTCGCTATCGTCGATCGACTGATTTTGGCAAACGAGGCAGCGAAGCTCGGCCGAGATCGTCCGGGCCCGCTGTTCGAGCGCGGGATCGGAAAGGATCTCGCCCGGCTGAACGGCAAACGCCACCGGCGCGGCGTTGAAGAACGCCAGGATCGTCAGCAGAGCGATTGCCGGAAAGCGCCGCAAGATATTCACTCCGCTGGAACCGCAATCGGCTGGCGCGATTTCGTCGGCGCGCCGACGCGCAAGCGCCGGTCGGAAAGCGAAATGCCGCCGCCGAGGAACATGATCAACGCCCCGAGCCAGATGAAGCGCACGAGCGGATTGAAATAGGCGCGGACGGCATAACCGCCGCCGGGCTGTTGATCACCAATGACGAGATAGAGATCGCCGCGCCATGCTGCATAGATGCCGGACTCCGTCGTCGTCTGCGGAGGCGCATCGTAGAGGCGCTTCGAAGGCGTGAGCCGCGCGACCGTCTCGCCATCGCGCTTCACATCGAAGTCGGCGATGTCTTCGACGTAATTCGGTCCTCGGGCACGCTCGATGCCGGTGAAGGTCACGTCGTAGCCATTGACGGCGATTCTCTCGCCCGGCTTCATCGCCTGGATATGCTCTTCGCGATAGGCGCTCGTGGCGACGATGCCGACGACGAGCATGCCGATGCCGAAGTGGGCGAACAGGGTACCGTAGGCCGACCGTGGCAGGTTTTTCGCGCGGCGAACGATTTCATCGAAGCCGGCCGAGCCGACTTTCACTCTGTTTGCCCATTCGATGGCGGCTCCTGCCATCACGTAGACGCCGAGGGCGATGCCAAACGGTGCGAGCCAGGGTCCGCGATACTCGGCGGCGAAAACGGCGACGAGCGCGACGAGCGCCAAGCCAAAAGCAAATGCCAGGCGTTGCATCGCTCCGGCGAAGTCACCGCGCTTCCAGGCCAACATCGGTCCAATCGGCAGCGCGACGAGCAGCGGTATCATCAGCGGACCGAACGTCATGTTGAAGAACGGCGGTCCGACGGAAATCTTCTCGCCGGTCAAGCCTTCGAGCGCCATCGGATAGAGCGTGCCGACGAGCACCGTCGCAGCGGCCGTCACCAAGAGGAGGTTATTGAGGACGAGGCTGCCTTCGCGGCTGATCGGCTGGAAGAGGCCGCCGGCCTGCATGTCCTTGGCGCGGAGAGCGAACAGCGCGAGGCCGCCGCCGGTGAAGAGAACCAGGATGGCAAGAATGAAGACGCCGCGCGCCGGATCAACGGCAAAGGAATGGACGGACGTCAGCACGCCTGAGCGGACGATGAACGTGCCCATCAGCGACAGCGAGAACGTCAGGATCGCGAGAAGCACGGTCCAGATCCTCAGCGCCTCGCGTTTTTCCATGACGAGCGCGGAATGCAGAAGCGCGGTTCCGGCGAGCCATGGCATGAAGGATGCGTTCTCGCCCGGGTCCCAGAACCACCAACCGCCCCAACCGAGTTCGTAGTAGGCCCACCACGAGCCCATCGCGATGCCGATCGTCAGGAACATCCACGCGGCGAGTGTCCAGGGCCGTACCCAGCGCGCCCAGGCCGCATCGATGCGTCCTTCGATCAGCGCGGCGATCGCGAAGGAGAATGCAATCGAGAAGCCGACATAGCCCGTGTACAGAAACGGCGGATGGAACGCGAGCGCGGGGTCCTGCAGGATCGGGTTCAAGCCGCGGCCATCGGCCGGTGCCGGATCGAGGCGGGCAAAGGGATTGGACGTCAGCAGCGAGAAGAGCAGGAACGCCACAGCAATCGACGCCTGCACGGCAAGAACGCGGGCCTTCAGCGTCACCGGCAGATTGTTGCCGAAGACCGCGACAGCCGCACCGAAGAGCGCCAGGATCAACACCCAGAGCAGCATCGAGCCTTCGTGATTACCCCAGACGCCCGCCATCTTATAGATCAGCGGCTTCGTGGAATGGGAGTTTTCGGCGACGTTCAGAACCGAGAAGTCCGACGTCACGTAGGCGTGCATCAACGCGAAGAAGGCGATGGCGATCAGGAGAGCTGAGACACCGCCGCGGGATCCGCAACGCGCATCATCCGCTCGTCCTTGATGGAGGCGCCGATCGCAGGAACGATGACCTGCACGACGGCGACCAGCAAAGCCAGGATCAGCGCGAAATGTCCGAATTCTACAAACACGGCAAATCCTTCTAGGGCATCGATGCCTTCAACTGACCCGGATGGGCGCTGGCGCCGAGTTTGACGCCTTTCGCTTCGAGCGCCTTCGCCACGTCCCGAGGCATATAATTTTCGTCATGCTTCGCCAGCACGCTGTCGGCCTTGAAGTTGCCGCTGGCGTCGAGCGTGCCTTCGGCGACGACGCCCTGGCCTTCCTTGAACAGATCAGGCAGCACGCCGGTAAAGGTCACCGGAATTTCTTTGAGCGTATCGGTTACTTTAAACGTAATGGTCGTCCCTTGCCCGCGAACGACAGACCCGTTCTCGACCAGACCGCCGAGGCGAATGCGCTGGCCCGGCGGGACGCCCTTTTCGGCGATGTCGCTCGGGGTATGGAAAAAGACGATGCTGTCCTTCAGCGCGAAGAGCACTAGGAGGAGTGCGACGGCGAGCACCGCAACTCCGCTACCGATCAGAACTCCGCGCTTTTGCTTCCGCGTCATTGGTCATCCTGCATTGCGTTAGCTTCCGAGGCCGAGCTGACGCGCTAAGTTATCGACCTTGGCCAAGCCTACCTCATTGCCTTTGAGATTGGCACGGGCATCGGTCAAAGCTTTGACCGCGTCATCGCGGCGGCCGAGAACCTGATAGGCGCGTATCAATTTAACCCAGCCTTCGGCGTCGCTGCCATCGGACTTAAGACGGGCTGCGAGACCATCGACCATACGCGTGATGAACGCCTGACGTTCCTCCGGGCTCAGGCTCATGATCGCGGCGGCATCAGGATTACCAGCCGACGGCGCAGCAGCGGGAGCAGCGGTTTCCGGTCCGGACGCTGGCGCGCCGCCCGAATCCTTGCCGAGGCTTGCCAGGCGACCTTCGAGGACCTTACGCCATGGCGCGTGTTCCGGCGCTTCGTCGATGAGCTTGCGATAGTCCGCGGCTGCTTCCTGCAGGCGGCCGTCCTGCTCCTTGGCGAGTGCCAGCCATATCCGCGGCTCGGTCGCGTTCGGCTCGAGTTGCAGAACCCGTTCGAGAGCCTTGCGCGCATCTTCCGGGACGATGCCGTTCTCAACGTGGATGCGCGCATTGGCGAAGCCTTCAAGACGCCGCGGCGTTTCGCCGATCAGGCGAATGGCGTTCTGGTAGGCGGTCGCGGCACCGGCGTATTGACCGGTTGCGTAGTATACCGGCGCGATCACATCCCATCCCATGCCATCTTCGGGATGCTCTCTCAGACGTTCTTCGACCTTGGCGATCAGGTCGTTGGGCTTGTTCGAGTCCGTTGCCGCAGCGAGACGATCGCTCAAGGGCTGTCCGGGCAGGCCGGGCGCGCCGTAGACCAGATAAAGCGCCAAGCTCGCAAGCGGCAGCGCGATGGAGGTGGCAATCGACACCGTTTTGATAAATCGATTTTGGCCAGCCGCGCGAGAAGAAGCTTCGGGTCGCGAACTGCCCTCGGCTGCGCGCAAAATCCGACGGCCTATTTCGGCGCGCGCACTTTCCGCCTCGGCAACGCCGAGCGTACCTCGCGCCTCTTCGGCCGCGATTTCTTTGAGCTGATCTTTATAGACGGCGATATCGGCTTCACCCGCGTCCGTCGCCGGCGTGGACGGACGCATCAGCGGGTGCGTAAGGGCGAGCGTCACGGCTGCCACCAATCCGGCCACTAGAATCCAAAAAACCATCGCGCAGCGATCCTCAAGCTTCGCTGCAGGGAATAGGATCGCGCGTCGACCGAGGCAAGCCGACAAAGGCCGGGCCTGCCCATCTGTCGCGGACTAGATTAACTTCGCGAAAGACACGAGTTGACGCTGCAGCGCGTCAACCGACGTTCTGCCAGGTTCCGTCTGCACTCCGGCAGGCGGTGCCATGCATCTGCTGCGGCCGTCCGTCGATGTAAATCGTGTGCGTGTAGTCCCGGCAATCGGCGACGCCACGCTTGTAGGGCTTGCTCGGAACGATTTCGCCGTAGTGACCGGTGTCGGGATCGCGCCACTGGCGCGGGTTGCCGGACTGTCCGCGCTCGAGAGCGTCGTATTCTGCTTCCTGCGCGTAACGGCGATCGCGCTCGTCGAGGCTCTTGCCGATCTGGCTGCCGACGATACCGCCGATGACGGCGCCGCCAATGGTGGCAGCGACCTTGCCTCCCTCACCCTTGCCGATCGAATTTCCAAGGACACCACCGGCGATGCTACCGAGAACAAGGCCGGTGCTCGTGTTGTCCACTCCGCCTTGGCCGTTGCTGCAGCCACAAAGCAAGGCAGCTGCCATCAACGGCAGCGAAAAGCGCGCGATGCGCATGATAATCCCCATTCCTCGCCCATCCCAGACGCGCCGCTGGCCCCCACCGGCGCACAGTCCCGATTATTCGCTAGACCGATATTGTGCCTTCGACAAGGCGGAAATCTACCACAATTCGGGCAAATCCCCATCGACCTGAGGTGTTGCGCTGCGGTATCGGCACGATCTGTCAGGCGGCTGGAAGCTCTATGATGGCTTTGAGCCCGCCATGCTCGGACGCGTCGAGCCGAAGCTTTCCCCGATAGGATGCGGCGAGATCGGAAACGATCGAAAGCCCAAGCCCCGACCCCGGTTTGCTCTCGTCGAGCCTAAGCCCACGCTTGCCGATTTTGGCTCTCTGCTCGGGCGAGAGACCTGGCCCGTCGTCTTCGACGGTAATCCGGAGCTTTCTGCGGCTCGTCGTGTCCGGGTTGTTGACGACCGCCGTCAGATAGACCCGAGACTTTCCCCACTTGCAGGCATTATCGAGCAAGTTGCCCAGCATCTCTTCCAGGTCCTGCTTCTCGCCCTGAAACTTGGCGCCCGGCTGAACGGTGTAATCGATCGAGATGCCTTTTTCCCTGTGAATGCGCTCGATTGCCATGACTAACGCCTCGGCTATCGCCTCGACGGGCGTGACGCGGCCGATGGTGTTCGTCCGCGCCGCGATGCGCGCGCGATCGAGATAGTGGGTGATCTGGTCGCGCATCAGATGCGCCTGCTCGGCCACCTTGGAGCCGAATGCCGTCTTGTCCTCGTGCGCCTCGTTGGTGATCACGGCGAGCGGCGTTTTCAACGCATGCGCGAGATTGCCGACCTGCGTCCGGGCGCGATCGATAATGTCCTGGTTTGACTCGATCAGCGCATTGAGCTCGGTTTGCAGCGGCTCGATCTCGGCCGGTAGCTGGCCTTCGAGCCGCTCCACCTGACCCGACCGGATACTCGCCAGCCCGCGCTCGATCCGGCGCAATGGCAAAAGGCCGAAGCGAACTTGGAAGACGGTTACCGCCAAGAGGCCCAGTCCGACGAGGGAAAGCGCGCTCGTCAGGCGGGCGCGGAATTTGGCGACCGTCTCTTCGAACCAGTCCATGGGACCGGCCACCATGATCGAATACTTGGTCTTCTCGGGATCGTGACCGGGGGAGTCGATGAATTCGAGGATGCGAATCGTCGAGCCGGTCGGTCCCGGGACATTCATCCAGCGCGTGCCGGTATCGTCCGTCGGGAACTTCCGGTCATACGGGGACGGCAGCATGGCCGTTGCCAGCGAAGGCGAGACGAGCGTGCGGCCCGGCGCACCGTCGATCGGACGGATCTGCCAATACCAGCCGGACTGCGTGACTTCGAAAAGGGGTTCGTAGAGGTTCGGCGGGTTGACGGGCTCATCGCCCATCGTGCTCATGCTGTCGATCGTGATCTGCGTCAGCAGCTTCTTCAACTGAGCGTCGAAGCTCAGCTGCACGTCGTCCCGGTAGAGCGCATAAATGATGTAGCCCGCGAGCGGCAGCGCCAGAAGCGTCCACGCTGCCGATGTTGCAAAGAGGCGCAGCGCAAGTGAGTTAAGCCTCATCCGGTCCTTGGCTCATGCGGTATCCCAGACCGCGGACCGTCTGGATCACGTCGCCGGGAATCTTCTTCCGCAGCCGGCCGATAAATACTTCGATCGTGTTCGAATCGCGATCAAAATCCTGATCATAGAGATGTTCGACCAGCTCAGTCCGGGAAACCACGCGGCCGTTGTGGTGCATCAAATAGGCCAGCAGGCGGAATTCGTGCGAGGTCAATTTGACCGGCAGGCCTTCGCAGGTGACGCGCGCCGATTTCGTATCGAGACGCACCGGGCCGCATTCGATTTCGGATTTGGCGTGGCCCGAAGCCCTGCGCACCTGGGCGCGGACGCGTGCCAGCAGCTCCTCCATATGAAAGGGCTTCGCCAGATAATCGTCAGCACCGGCATCCATACCGGCGACCTTGTCGCTCCAGCGGTCGCGCGCGGTCAGGATGATGACCGGCATCTTGCGGTCGCTTCGCCGCCACTGCTCGAGGACGGATATGCCGTCCATTTTCGGCAGGCCGATATCGAGAATAACGATGTCGTAGGGCTCGGTATCGCCGAGAAAGTAACCTTCTTCGCCATCGGCTGCCGTATCGACGGCAAACCCGGCGTCTTCCAGAGCCGTCGAAAGCTGGCGGTTCAGGTCCTTGTCATCTTCTACGACGAGAGCTCGCACGGCATCCCCTCCCCTCCTGCACTGCTGGCGGCCGAACGGAAATCCCGTCGAGAGACCTCCACCGCAGCGACGGACCGACTACCGGCCCTTCGCCGTCATAACGGTCGTTCTTAGCTCTCCCGTCGGACTTTTGATAACCAGCCGGTAGAAATATCCGGCTTCCGAACGGCACAGCGTCGTCTTTACCAGCTTGCCGATACCATCTGCGGCCAGCGAACGCGACATCTCCTCGACAGTTAATAGATTTTGCTGACGGACGATTTGACCCGCCATGCCCCAATCCGTCACGCAGTTGTCGGCGCGCGAGGCAGCGCACGGAACAAGTACCGCCGCAGCCGCCGCTATCACCACTCTTCTCAAATCGATCATCCGCGCATTTCCGGGAACCCGACCCTTAAACATAGCGCGTTGAATGGCCGATGAATACGGGACGGGGCCGGAATAGCCTCGGATTCTTAATTCCTGCGGAGGCTAAGGACGGAAGATGCCTTGAAGCGGCCATAGATCGCGAGGGCCGTTCCGAACACGCCGGTGAGCGCCTGAACGGCGGTAAGTGCCTGATCGCCAAACGTTTGGATAACGTCCGCCGGGAGGCTTACCCCGATCGCCGGCGCTAGGACGGGGAGCACCGTCGCCGCGGCGGTGATCAGCGTGCCCCATAGTGTCTTTGATTCCGCCCACCATTTCGACCCATCGTTCGTCGTGTTCGTAGCTGTCGTGCTCATGCTGGTTTCTCCTTTTGCAATTTGCGCGGGTTCCAGAAGACCGCGGGTCGTGCCTTCGGCCGCCGCCCACGATTTTCCGAGTGTCAATGTCGCGTCGACGCGCTTCAGCCAGCCGCGTCCGAAACGCCAGAAGTGGGGTAGAGCCCGGTACCGGGTGCGCCGGATTTCGGCGTAGTCGTCGATAAGATCGACCAGGCTCCGGGCGCCGATCGCGGCGAGCGTCTCAGGGCCGATCTCGCCGTCGATGGTCACGTTGACGGCCTGCTGCAACATTCGGATCGCGGCGCCGACGCCGTGGTTCACTGCGGCGTCGAAATGCATCAACGCGAGCGGGGCCGTGAACAGCGAGCAATGCGCCGGTTCATAGTATCGCCGGTCATAGATGGCTTCGACGACGGCATTGGGGATCGACTTCAGTTCCGCAATCAGCCGCGGCCGCGACCCAGCATCGATCGTCTGGCCCTTGAAGTTGGCATAGACTTCGAGCGTCACGCCGCGATTGGTCGGGCCACCGGGATCATAAGGATCGTCCGAAAAGCCGCCCTCCATTTCGAGGATATGGACAAGCAATTTTGCGAAGATGCCGTTGCTCGCCGCCGTCTGTTCGGCATGGGATTCCGCATTCGGCCATCGGAAACCCAGAAGCCGAGCCGCGTCGAAGGCTGCGATGGTCACCGCGTCGTTCTGGTTGCCGCCGAGAAGATAGAGCTTCTCGCCCGTCGTCCCGATCAGAAAGCCGACATGTCCGGCTGCCGGATCATCGCCGCGTGCGAGCACGGCGATCGCGCCGAAGCGTGGCTCTTCGAGGCTTAATCCCCAATCGAGATACGACCTGGCGAGAAGTGAGCCGGTGCCTTCGCAGCCCGCACGCTTCAACATTGCGCCTGCAAAAGCGGCGCACCAAGGCGTCTCTTCGCTTTCGACGCTCGTGTCGCCCGCCTCACGAAAGTAGCGCAGGATTTCCGCGGAATTCTCCTTGCCCGGAATTTCGCGCACGCCGAATTCGGCCCACGCAGCTTCGAGCCACGCCGGTTGGTTCATTTTCTCTGCCCTTGTTTTGTGCGCAGCGGGTAAAGGCCAACATTCGTCATGCCGACGAAGGTCGGCACCCAGTCAAAGATCCGCATTCGATGTGTTGAAGCTTGGCTGGATCCCGGCCTTCGCCGGGATGACGAAGAGGAGAGATTGCGGCCACTGACGTCAGAAGTGGATAGCGCGTTTGGCGACGGCGAGGGCCGCTTCCTTGACGGCTTCGGAGAACGTCGGATGGGCGTGGCAGGTGCGGGCCAGATCTTCCGCCGAGCCGCTGAATTCCATCAGAACGCAAGCTTCCGCAATCAGCTCACCGGCATTGGCGCCGATGATGTGCACGCCGAGGACGCGATCTGTCTTTGCATCAGCGAGTATTTTGACGAAGCCGTCGGTCATGCGAATGGCTTTGGCGCGGCCGTTCGCGGTGAACGGAAACTTGCCGACGTTGTAGGCAATCCCGACGGCCTTCAATTCTTCTTCCGTCTTGCCGACGCTCGCGACTTCGGGGCTGGTGTAGATGACATTCGGTATGACGTCGTAGTTCACGTGGCCGGCCTGACCGGCGATGATTTCTGCGACGGCGACGCCTTCATCCTCGGCCTTGTGGGCGAGCATCGGGCCGGCGATGACGTCGCCGATGGCGAAGACGCCCGTTACGTTCGTTTGGTAATGTCCATCGACCAGCACGCGTTTCTTGGGATCGAGCGCGATGCCGGCTTCGGCGAGGCCCAGTCCTTCGGTGAAGGGCACACGGCCAACGGCAACGAGTACTGCGTCGGCTTCGACGGATTCGGTGGCGCCGCCTTCGGCCGGTTCGATCCTGGCCGTCACGCCGGTGTCCGTCGTTTCGACGGCGGAAACCTTACTGGAAAGGCGGAAGGCAATCCCCTGCTTTTCGAGGATGCGCTGGAAGGAGCGGCCGATCTCGGCATCCATGCCCGGGAGGATGCGGTTCAAATA